>DATNEW010000041.1 GCA_035606695.1 Gemmatimonadaceae bacterium | reverse complement strand
CAGGCGATTCTCCAGGCGCTCGCCGAGCAGTCGCGTATCGTGCGCGTGCCGCTGAACCGCGCGGGCACGCTGCATCGCATCGGCAAGCGGGCGAACGCGCTGCTCCAGGAGCTGGGCCGCGACGCAACGCACGCCGAGATCGCGCATGGCATGGACATCACCGAGGAAGAAGTCGCGAAGACGATGGCGATCTCGCAGACGCATCTCTCCCTCGATGCACCGCTGACGCCCGGCGAAGACAACAAGCTGCTCGATTATCTGCCCGACACGCTCAACCCGACGCCCGACGAGCAGACGTTCGAGAAGGCGCTGACGGAGTCGATCGAGGAAGCGCTGTCGCACCTCAAAGAACGTGAATCCAAGATTCTGCGACTGTACTTCGGTCTCGACGGCAGCGAGCCGATGACGCTCGAGGAGATCGGCGCGCTGCTGGGCATCACGCGCGAGCGCGTGCGTCAGATCAAGGAGAAGGCGCTGTCTCGGCTCCGCCACGTTTCCCGCGCACGCGCCCTGGAGAGTTATCTCGGCTAGTCGCTTCGAGAACGACGGAGAACCACTGACGACGCGGAGCCCAAACGGCTCCGCGTTTTTTTATGGGGACCCTTGACGGCTGGTGTCCCGAGAGCAAATTCGCCGCTCCCCCCCGCTTTCTCCCAAAACTCTAACAACCCACCCTTGAACAGCCGCCGTCGACTGCGGTCCGGGGAGACGTGCGGAATCGCGACTGAACGGCACACCTGACTTTGTTGGGTGTGCCGTTTGTAGTTTGTATTCTCTCTCGCCCAGTCACCGAGTCACCCAATGCCCCAAAACGCCTCTTTCGACGTGACCACCGGCGTCGATCTCCAGGAAGTCGACAACGCCGTCAACCAGGCGCAGAAGGAGATCAGCCAGCGCTATGACTTCAAGGGCTCGAACTCGACGATCGAGTTCAAACGCGCCGAAGATTTGATTCTGCTCGTGGCCGACAGCGATTTTCAAATGCGCGCGCTGTTCGACGTGTTGCAGTCGAAGCTCATCAAGCGCGGCGTGCCGGTGAAGAATCTCGACATCGGCGAGATCAAGCAGGCGGCCGGCGACACCGTGCGCCGCGAGGTGAAGCTCAAGACCGCGCTCGATGCCGACACGGCGAAGAAAGTCGCGGCCGCGATCAAGGACGCGAAGCTCAAGAAGGTGCAGGCATCGATTCAGGGCGACCAGGTACGCATCACCTCTCCGTCGAAGGATGATCTGCAGGACGCGATCGCCTTGCTGCGAAAGGGCGACTTCGGCGTCGAGCTCAAATTCGGCAACTATCGCTGAGGCGCGGGTAGTTCGCTCGTCGTCTCGCGCGCCGCGGCGCACGAGCGATGCGCGACGTCGCGAAGCGCGTGGGCCTTCGCGCTGACGGAGCGCATCGCCATTACGTCGTCGGCATTCCACAGCCGCCACGATGCATCGCCGGTTGCCCGAAGACTGGGCGCCGGATGGCGGCTCCAGCGAGCGAGCAGCATGCGCGCCGCAATGCATCTGTCCTTGGCAGGCGTCTGCCTCGCTTCGTCGAGCACGATCGAGAGCGCAAGCGGCACAGCCGTCCCGCGCAGCTGCGCCAGATGTGGCACATCCAGCTTGTCTGCCCCGAGTCGCGCGGCGCGATCGACGTTGACACGCGCGACGATCGCATCGGGGTCGGCGAAATTGAGCGCCGCGAGCACCGCGAAACCTGACATCAACAACGCAGGCACAAAACCGCCGCGATCGCGCAAGACAGTGCACGCGATTGCCACGAGCACGACCGAGGCCCACCCCATGAAGACGAGCGGATAGAATCGGTCGATCGTCAAACCGTAGAACTGGACGTACAGCTTCATGCGGAGCGCCGCGGAGACCACCATGGCGGCGACGAGAGCCAGCAGCGGAAGCGACAGGGCGGTATGACGGCGCGCGAGCGCCGGCTCGGGGCGGAGCAGCGATCGCGTCGAGAGAAGCAGCGGCACGACGAGCGCCACGACCGTCACCATCTGGAAGAATCCGCTGCGGGCGTACGCAGCGGCGGTAAGTCCGGTGTGCGCGCGCAAAAAGTTTTCGCCGCCGAAGAACCAGGCGATTTGCGTCGCGACGTACGCCGCGAACAACACGTTCAGGGCGCCGAGCACGGTGGTGATTTCGGGCGAGCCAAGTTGCGGAATTGGCAACGGTGCTTCGGAACCGAGCCGAGGTTCGCGCAACGCTCCGCGCGCCCAACCGGCGACGAGCCAAGCGAAGAACACGGAAACGATGACGTGACTCGCGGTGAGTGCGAGGTCGAAGTCAGGCAACGAGACGATGCTTGCGAAGATTGGATCGGCGCCGCGGAGGAGTGCGCCGAAGATCGCGAGCACGACGATGCCCAGCGCCGCCGACCGCGCGATGGTGTGCCAGGTTCCGGCGCGCCGCGATGCGTGCTCGGGTTCGGTGGATCGAATACCGAGGAGCAGTGGTGCGAACCCCCACAAGGCGGTGCGCGCGACGTTGATCGCCGCCATGACGAGCGTCCGCACTTGGCGAGTCCAGACAGCGCCGGTCGGTGAGCTCAGCGCGATCGCGGCGAGGGCGAGGCACGCGAGCGTGGCGGCAAAGTCGAAGAATTGCAGCGCGTCACCGTTCCGCCACGCGAGCGCGGCACTGAATGCGAAGGCGCTCATGAGCCATGCGGCGGCCTCGCGTCCGATCGCGCGGTTTTCCTTCCAGGCGAGTGACACGGCGTTCAGACCAAACACGCCGACCCAGAGTGGCAGCCCTATGCCGGTTGGCCCGTCGCGGAGGAGACTGTCGCCGGCGACGCCGAGCAGGCCGGCCGTGAACAGCACGGCCCGCTGGGTTCCGGGGCGGAGAGGCTCCGACGGGTGCGTTGGCGCTGGCGCGGTTGCGGCGAGATCGAGT
This sequence comes from Gemmatimonadaceae bacterium, assembly GCA_035606695.1. Classification (NCBI taxonomy): domain Bacteria; kingdom Pseudomonadati; phylum Gemmatimonadota; class Gemmatimonadia; order Gemmatimonadales; family Gemmatimonadaceae; species Gemmatimonadaceae bacterium. The sequence goes on along the minus strand of DATNEW010000041.1, from coordinate 198,419 downwards.
GGGTAGCCTGTCATGGAGAGTACTTTACAACACAAAGTACAATCGCGCAAGACCTCCGCGCGCGGTGCAGGCAAGTCGATCCCCCGATTAGACTTCACCCGTGCTCAAAGTCTCCGTCATCACGCTCGGCTGCGATAAAAACACCGTCGATTCGGAGCGCTACGTCGCTCAGCTCGCCGACCGCGGCGCCGTCTACACCGACGACATGGCCGACGCGGACGTGATCGTCGTGAACACATGCGGTTTCATCGACGCCGCGAAGAAGGAATCGATCGACGCGCTGGTCGAAGCCGGCCGCCTCAAGGACGCGGGCAGCTGCAAGGCGGTCGTCGGTGTCGGCTGCATGGTGCAGCGACACAAGAACGAACTCGTCGACGCGCTGCCCGAAATCGATGTGTTTCTCGGGTCCTCCGAGATGGATCGGCTCATTCCGGAGCTCGAGGAGCGCGGGCTGCTCGCGGAAGGCGACGTGCCGGCGGTGCATCCGGGCGTTCGTGCGTTCGCCGGCGGCCTTCGCCATGTGCGCTACCTGAAGATCAGCGAAGGTTGCGATCACGGCTGCGCATTCTGCGCGATTCCACTCATGCGCGGCAAGCATCGGTCGTTCGCGCTCGACGAGATCGTCCACGAAGCGCAGTTGCTCGAGGCGCAGGGCGCGCGCGAGCTCAATCTCGTGGCGCAGGATCTCGCGCACTACGGGCGCGATCGCCGCGATGACAAGCTGAGTCTCCCGGATGTGCTCGAGGCACTCGTACGTGAGACGACGATTCCATGGATTCGGATGTTGTATCTGTATTCGGCCGGTCTCACGCCGCGACTGCTCGAGCTCATGGCCACCGAGTCGCGCGTGCTGCCGTATCTCGACATGCCGATTCAACACGCGTCCGACGCGGTGCTCGCGCGCATGCGGCGGCCCGAGCGTCAGCGCACCATCCGCGAGAAAGTCGAACGCATTCGCGCGATGATTCCGGATCTTGCCATTCGCACGACGTGCATCGTCGGTTTCCCCGGCGAGACGGACGAAGATTTCGAGACGCTGCTCGCGTTCCTCGAGGAAATTCAATTCGAGCGCGTCGGTGCGTTCACGTATTCGCCGCAGGAAGGAACACGCGCCGCGGCGATGGATGACGACGTGCCCGACGACGTGAAGCGCGAGCGCCTCGAGCGATTGAACGAGACGCAGCGCCTGATCACCGCCGAGCGATACGAGCAACGCCTCGGCCAGACGACGCGCGTGCTCGTCGATCGCGTCGAAGAGGGCGTCGTGCAGGCGCGCACGGCGTGGCAGGCGGACGACATCGACGGAGTCACGAATGTATCCGGTGCCGACGATGTCGCGCCGGGCAGCTTTCTCGACGTGCGGCTGGACGACGTCGTCGAAGATGTCGACTTCAACGCGACGCTCGTCCGCGTAGTCTCGGCGCCGTCGGTGTCGCAACGTCCGATGCGTACGCTGCATGTCATGGGAACGATCGGTAGCTTCGGGCGATGACGGGACGATCGCACGAGATCATGGAACGCGCCCGTGCACTGTTTCCGGGCGGGGTAAATTCGCCGGTGCGCGCGTTTCGCGGCGTGGGTGGAGAGCCGTTCGTCGTCGAGCGCGGACAGGGCTCGCGCATCTGGGACGCCGACGGACGCGAGTACATCGACTACGTGTTGTCGTGGGGGCCGCTCATTCTCGGCCACGCGCCGCGCGTCGTGCTGCAGGCGCTCGAACAAGTCATGCAACGCGGAACGAGCTTCGGCATTCCGACGGAGCTCGAGGTCGAGCTCGGAGAGCTCATCGTCGAACGCATGCCGCACATCGAAATGATGCGCTTCGTGTCGAGCGGCACCGAAGCGACGATGAGTGCCGTCCGTCTGGCGCGCGCCGCAACGGGACGCGAGGTCGTACTCAAATTCGATGGATGCTATCACGGACACGGCGATTCCTTTCTCGTGCGTGCTGGATCGGGCGTCGCCACGCTGGGTCTACCAAATTCGCCGGGCGTGCCCGATGCATTGGCGTCACTCACCGTGGTGGCGCCGTTCAACGATCTCGCTGCCGTCGAAGAGTTGCTGCGGCAGCACGACGTCGCGGCGATCATCGTCGAACCGGTGATTGGCAACGCGGGGTTCATCGCGCCCGATCCAGCCTTTCTGCCGGGATTGCGCAAGTTGTGCGACGCGCACGGCGTGTTACTGATCTTTGACGAAGTGATGGTGGGATTTCGCGTCGCCTATGGTGGCGCGCGGGAACGTTTCGGTGTCATCGCGGATCTGACGACGCTCGGGAAAGTGATCGGCGGCGGCTTGCCCGTCGCCGCGTATGGCGGGCGCGCCGATTTGATGGAGCAAATTGCGCCGAACGGCCCCGTGTACCAGGCGGGGACGTTGTCGGGCAATCCGCTCGCGATGGCTGGCGGACTTGCGACACTCCGCGGGCTCACGCCCGAGGTGCACGACGCGATCTCGGCGCGCACGACACGACTGGTCCAGGGACTGCGCGAGAGTGCGGCTCGCCGTGGCGTGCCGTTCACGGCCGACAGCGCCGGATCGATGTGGGGCTTTTTCTTCCGCGCCGAGCCTGTTCGAAATTTCTCGGATGCGAAGACGTCGGATGTCGAGCGATTCAAACGCTTCTTCCATGCGGCGCTCGATCGCGGCGTGTATCTCGCACCGTCTGCGTTCGAGGCGGCATTCATGTCATCCGCGCATTCGGACGCCGACGTCGACGAGACGCTGAACCGGCTGGACGAGGCGATGGCGCTCGCATGATGCGTCGGCGGCTGCTCACGCTGTTCGTCGCGGCGGCGTGCACCACCTCTTCGTCGCCGACGCCGGTCGTGACGACGATTCCGATCGACGTGGGTGGAGCGCCCGCATCGGCGCCGCGCGGTCGGACGACGTCGCCATCCGCGCCACCTCGCGCACCGGCAACGCACTCGGAACAACCGACACGCGACCTCGGCGTTCGCGACGTTGGTGATACGACGATCCGCGTGATGCTCGGCGTGTATCCCGCGACGCCGCGTGTTGGGGGCCCGTCCGGCATCATGCTCACCGATCGCTCGGGCGGCTTCATGGGCCGCACCAACGACGCGACGGCGTGGCGCATCGAACGTGACGGGCGCATGCTGCGTGGGGTGCGAAGCGACGGCGTACCGACGTCGTGGGCCGAAGGACCACTCTATGCGCGCGCGCTCGGCGGCGGTCTGCTGGATGTCGCCGGCAAACCGTATCGCGGCGATGCGGCGTTCTTCGGAACCGACAGCGGCGTGATGGTCGTGAACGTGGTGCGCATCGACGATTATCTGCGCGGCGTCGTTCCGCTCGAGATCGGCACGCGCGCGCCCGATGATTCGGCGGCGATCCAGGCGCAGGCGGTGACGGCGCGCAGTTACGCGTACGTCCATCTCGCATCACCGAGTGCGCGCAATTACGACGTGACGGGCGGCACGCAGGATCAGGTGTACGGCGGTGTCGCCGCCGAGACGGACGTCGCATCGCAAGCGGTGGAGTCGACGCGCACGCTCGTGCTCAAGTATGCGGGGCGCGTCGTGAATGCGCCGTACTCGTCGACGTGCGGCGGCAGCACGGCGGCGGCATCCGAGTTGTGGCGTACGAACGACGAGCCGTATCTCCAGCGCGTGAGCGATCAGATTCCGGGCACCGGTCGTTATTACTGCGACATCGCGCCGCGCTTCCGATGGACGAAAACGCTCGAGGCGGCAACGGTGAACGCGGCGCTGTCGCGCTATCTGGCGAGCTACGCGAAGGTGCCGAACGGGCGCGTTGGTGTCGCGCGTGAGGTCTCGGTCGGTGGACATACACCGTCGGGCCGCGTCGCCACGACGACGATCACCACGGACCGCGGGAGCTTCGTCGTACGCGGCAACGACATTCGATACGTCCTTCGGCAGCCGGGCGGCGAAATCCTCAACAGCACCGATTTTTCCGTCGAGTCGATCTCGGCAGCCGATGGATCGCTCGCGCGGTTGATCATTCACGGCACCGGCTACGGTCACGGCGTCGGGATGTGTCAGTGGGGCGCGATTGGACGCGCGCGCGCCGGCCAGGATTTTCGTTTGATTCTGAGCACGTACTACCCCGGGACGACTGTGGGGCCCGCCGCTGCCGACGATCGATGACCGCCCGTCGATGAATTGCGCACCGAGCTCTCGGCGCCACTACGCTGTTCGCGCGATCTCGGCGATCGCGCTCATCGGGGCGTGCGTGTCCCGCCCTGCCGCGGCCCAAGATGGCATCGTCGAGCGTTTGAATCTCGACAAGCTCGAGATCACGTCGCTCGGGGTTTTCTTTGGCCACGTCGTACCCTCCCAGCTCCAAACGGCCAACCTCGTGGCGGTGCAGGCAGACTACGGGAACGTCTCGCGCAACTGGCGGGTGATCGCGGGCGCCAGCTACTGGCAGTCGCAGTTTCGGCACGAGGTGGTTCAGGCCTTCGCGGATTCGCTGCACAAGAGCCTCAGCGATCCAAATGCGCATGTGAACGCGTCTCAAGTGACGCTGTACGACGTCACGTTCGACGGCCAGCTTCGGTATACGCCGGACTATAGCGGCGAGCTCAAGCCGTTTCTGGGCGTGGGATTCGCCGCCCATGTCATCAATGCGGAAGGGCAGCTGATCAAGGGCACGTTCGTCGAGCGTGCGCTCGATGACATTGCCGCGGGGATTTTCGTGACCGGCGGCATTGCATTCAAGATCGTGAATCACCTCGGCGTGGAAGGCGGGGTGCGTGGCGACCTGCTCAGCGGCTTTCGCTCGGTTCAGGTTCGCGCCGGGGCGTCGTATTACTTTGGACATGTGCGCGGATCGCAGCCCAGCTCTCCATGAAAGATACCGTTCGTATCGGAGTCGTCGGCGCCGGAGCCATCGCTCAACTGGCGCATTTACCCGTGCTCGCGAAAATGCGCGGCACGCAGCTCGTGGCATTGTGCGACAATGATCGGCCGAAAGCGCGATCGCTCGCCGACCGTTTCGCGGTGCCCGATGTCTTCACGGACATCGAGGACATGCTCGAGGTGGACGAGCTCGATGCCGTCGTCGTCGCGACGCCGAATCACCTGCACGAGCCGCACGTGCTCGCCGCGCTCGCGTCGAAGCGTCACGTACTCTGCGAGCGTCCACTCTCGCTGACGTCGCGCGGTGTGGAGCGCATCCTCGCGGCGGCCGCGCGGGCCGATCGCACGGTGGCGGTGGCCAACAACCATCGCTATCGCACCGACGTGCAAACGCTCTCGCGATTCATCCAGGGCGGCGAGCTGGGGAAGATCATCGGCACGCGCGGTGGCGCGTATCAGTTCAAGCGGTCGCCCGAAGGCTGGCGCTATCGCCGCGCCGAGGCGGGCGGCGGCGCATTTCTGGATCACGGTGTGCCGCTGTTGGATCTCGCGTTATGGCTCGCGGACTATCCCGATCCCGTGCGGGTGACCGCCCACATGGATCGCGGCCGTGGAGCGGGCGCGGTGGAAGAGGCGATGGTCGTGCAGCTCGAGTGCGCCGGTGGAGCGTCGTTTCTGTTCGACGTCTCGTCGGCCTACGTCGGCGAAGCCGAGCGCTCGTGGTTCGAGGTGCTCGCGACGCGCGGCAGCGCACGTCTCGCGCCGCTACGCGTCGTGAAGGAACTGAACGGCCGCCCGACCGACGTGTCGCCGAGCGGAGCGGCTGGGCGCGAGAGCGCGTTCATTCAGTCGTATCGCGCCGAGCTGGCGCACTTCGTCAGCGTCGTGCGCGGCGAAGTCGCGTATGAGCCGCCAAGCGATCAGGTGACGTTGCACCGAGTGATCGAGGCGATTTACAAAGCGGCCGAGGAAGGGAAGGAGTTCAGGTTCTAGGAAAGCTCACGTCACGACTGTGCTTTGAGCGGCTGCACTGAAATGCCGGCCGCCTCGAACGATTCGCGCAGGCGTTGAGCGAATTCGGCGGCGTGCGGCCCGTCGCCGTGAATACAAATGGTGTCGGCCTTGATCGCGATGTCGTTGCCGTCGATCGCGCGAACCTTGCCTTCGCGCACCATGCGAATGGCGCGCGACACCGCTTCGTCGGCGCCGTGCACCTGCGCATCCGGCCGGCGACGCGAAACGAGTGAGCCGTCCGGCATGTAATTGCGATCCGCGAAGGCTTCGCTCGCCGTTGTCAATCCCGCGGATTCGCCTTCGCTGATGAGGTGGCTGCCGGGCAATCCGAACAGGATGAGCTGCTTGTCGACGTCGTGCACGGCACGAGCGATCGCGGCGGCAAGCTCGGGCTTCGCGGCCGCCATGTTGTACAGCGCGCCGTGCGCCTTCACGTGCTGGAGGTCGACGTTCGCCGCCTTCGCGAATCCGAGCAGGGCGCCGACTTGATACACCACCATGTCGTACGTCTCGTCGGGCGTGACGTCGAGCGTGCGCCTGCCGAAGCCGATCAGATCGGGAAATCCGGGGTGCGCGCCGACCGCCACTCGGCGCTGGCGCGCGCGCGCAAGCGTCGTTCGCATCACCGACGGGTCGCCGCCGTGGAACCCGCACGCCACGTTTGCCGACGTGATGAACGGAAAGACTTCCTCGTCGGCGCCGATGTGATACGCGCCGAAGCTCTCGCCCATGTCACAATTGAGATCCACGCGGTCGTTCATGTCGTTCCTCGCGAAAACCGCCATTCGAGTCCCGCGCGCGCCTGCGCAAGCTCCGCTTCCTGCGCAAGGTACAGCGCCTGCGCGTCGTCCAGCGAGATCGGCTCAAAGCGCACGAAGTCGCCCGGCTTGAGCTGCGCGATCAGCGGCAAATCGACGCTCGCGACTTCGCCGATGCGCGGGTAGCCGCCCGTCGTCTGTCGATCCGCCATCAGCACGATCGGTGCACCGCCGGGCGGCAGCTGCATGGTCCCAAATGCCACCGCTTCGGAAAGCAGCTCGATAGGCCGCTCGAGGGAAAGCGGCGTTCCCTCCAGTCGATAGCCCATTCGGTCCGAGCTCGCCGAAATCCGAAATCGTTCGGTGAACAGGCGCTGGCGCGAAGGTTCGGACAGGAGCGACGTGTGCGTGCCGTCGAGCAATCGCACCGTGGGCTCCACCGAATACGCCGGACGCAGCGTCGCGCCGGCGCTCCAATGCGCGATGCCGACCGCCCCATTCTCGCGAGCGAGCGATGCCGCGATGTGTCGCGACATCGAGGAGGGTTCGCCTAACCCCACGACGTCACCCGCGCGAATCGCACGTCCATCGACGCCGCCAAACGCCGCGCGCAGATACGTGGAGCGACTCTCGAACACACATGGCACGTCGATACCGCCGGCGAAGGCGACGTATGCGCGGCAACCGGTCGTCGCCGCGCCAAGGCGCAGCGTCGCGCCCGCGGGAACCAGCGCGGCGTGCCACACGGGGAGTCGCGTTCCGTCGATCGACGCTTCTAGATCGCCGCCGGCGACGGCAATCAACGTCGTCGCATGAAATTCAATCGACGGTCCGATGAGCGCCGCCTCGAGCACGGCGGCGCGTTCGTCGTTCCCGACGAGCAAGTTCGCCACGCGACACGCCCGGCGATCCATCGCTCCGCCGCCGGGAATGCCTTGCCGCATGTGCGCCGGCCGGCCGAGATCCTGGACTGTCGTTTGAAGTCCGGCGCCGATTACACGAACGCTCACTCGCGCCAATCGTCGAACTCGGCGCGTGTGATGGGACGAAAGCGAACGCGGTCGCCTGTCGCGAGCAAAGTCGCTTCGTCGCGACCAATGTCGAACATCTTGCGCGGCGTGCGGCCAATCAGGTTCCACCCACCGGGCGACACGAGCGGATATACGCCCGTTTGACTCCCGCCGATGCCTACCGTGCCGGCGGGCACGGCGGATCGAGGCGACGAGCGCCGGGGCGTCGCGATCAGCTCCGGCAAGCCGCCGAGATACGCGAAGCCGGGCATGAACCCGACCATGTACACGAGATACAGGGCGTCGCTGTGCAGACGAATCACGTCAGCCGCGGACATCTCATGCATCGTCGCGACCTCGTCCAAATCGGGGCCGAGCTCGTCCCCATAGCACACCGGGATCTCGACGACCCGGGCGGGCGGCAGTTCTTCGTTCGTGAGATCGGACAGCTCCCGCCGAAGTCTGTCGCGCAGCCGCGCGTATGGACTGCCGCCGTCGCCTTCGACGGCGCGCGGGTCATAGTGCACCGCCACGCTTGCGAACGCGGGAACCAGGTCGACGACGCCGCGGATTCGCGCGTGGTCGATGCGCGCGACCGCGGCCTGCACGCGGCGATGTGTCGCTTCGCCGATCGAGTCGCCGAGCGTGACGAGGACGGCGTGGTCGCCGAGTGGTGCGAGATGCATGTGCTCAAAACGATATCGCGCAACGGGTCAAGAGTACAGCGACAGCCAATTCGAGCTTGACGAAACTCTGACGCCGCTCACAGAGTTGGTGCGCGGATATCCCACCTCCGGAGCTCGAGATGCGCGCGGCCACTGTTCTCGCCGGCTTAGTGATCCTGCCTCTGTCGTTCCTCGCCGGCCAACGTGATTCGCTGGGCCGGCCGGTGCCGCTGGTGCGTCGCACCGCTGGGGCCATGCGCGTCGCCGCGTTTGACGTCGCGGGCAGCCCGCTGACGGGCGCCGAGATCGAGCTCCCGACGCTCGAGGTGAAGTTCCTCGTCCCTCAGGGCGGCCGCCTGTTGATCAACGACGTTCCCGCCGGCGTATACGTGGTGCAACTCCGGCGGCTCGGCTATCAGATGCAGACGCGGCTCGTTGCCGTGCGGCGCGATACGATCGACGTGCATTTCGCGCTCGAGCGGGTCGTGACCGAGCTGGATACGGTGAACGTGAGGGCAGCGCAAAATCTCGAGCTGCGCGATTTCGAGCGGCGGCTCAAGGCGTACAACGGCTACTTCTACACCGCGAAGGACATCGCCGCGTCGCACGCCGGGCGGCTGACGGATTTTCTGGCGACGCTGCCACGCGTCCACCTGCGGCCCGTTGGCGGTGCGTACAGCGCCCAGGCGCCTCTCGGCGCCGCCGGAGGCTGCCCCTCGGGCGTCGAGGTCTACTTGGACGGCGTGGCCGTGAACGCGCTCGAGGGCGGCGATCCGGCGAGGTCCGTCAAGGCGATTTCCAGCGTGAAGCCGCCTGCTCGGCCGCAACCGACGGGACCAGCGGGGCAGGGATCATCGCCGGCGTCGACGGGCGGGCGCGGACGAGGAGCGGCCGCGGTCGCCCAGGCCGCGGCCAACGCGCCGCCCGATCCGCTCGCGCAGGCAAGCGGACAGCTTCCTCCTTTCGACATCAACGCGATCTCGGTGACGCAGATCGCCGCGCTCGAGGTTTATCCGGATGGCGCGCCGGCGCTCATGTACGCTGGAGCGGGCGGCAAATGCGGGCTCGTTCTTCTATGGAGCAAAGTAAAATGAGTAAACGGGAATACGTGTTCGCCGCCGTCATGCTCGGGTTATGCGGCGGGTTCGTGCGCGCGCAGAATCCACCGTCTCCGCCGGCGCCCGCGGCCAAGCCCGCGAACTATGCATACCGGTACCGAGTGCTCGGCGTCTACGACGAGCAAACCGGGGATCCGCTCGAGGGCGTCGAAGTCGCGGACGTGCTCAACGGCAACAAGTCGCTCACCACGAAGACCGGTACGGTCAGCCTGTTCTTCCTGCCGGACGGCGGCGGCCTGGTTCGAGTGCGAAAACTTGGCTACGAGGTACAAACGCTGACGGTGAGTATCTCGCCGGCGGATACGACCCCGATTACGGTGGTGCTGTCGCACGCTACGCAGCTGGCCGCGGTAGTCGTGAAGGATTCAGCGCCTAAATACATCTCGCCCGCGTTGCGCGGTTTCGACGAGCGCCGTCGCGGCGGCCAGGGGCATTTCATCACCGACACGATGTTGCGCAAAAACGACAATCATTCGTTGGGTGACGTCATTACGTCGAATGTCCCGGGCGTCATGATGGCGCCGGGGCGTGGTGGCGCGAAGTACCTCGTGTCGTCTCGGCGCATGTGCAGCGGCCCAGCGCTGCGAGCGTGCCGGCAATCCGACTGCTACGTGTCCGTGTATGTCGACAACGCGAAGATCTTCGATGCCTCGATGGGAACCAACGGGCTCCCCGACTTCGGCCGAATGAGTCCCGTCGAGTACGCGGCCGCCGAGTTCTATCAGGGGGCCGAGGTCCCGCCGGAGTACAACTCGAGCGGCGCCGCGGCGTGTGGCGTGCTGCTCTTATGGACTCGAGAACGATAGCGGCGAGCCGCTACTCGCTCGTTCCCGAGAGCACCGTGTCGAACACCCGCGCGGCGATGAAGCTGTCGAGCAAGTCGGCGTCGAGCATGCCGTCCTTGGCTTCCATGCGGAGGATGTCGAGCGCGCGCGCCCACGGGACCGCGCGCTTGTAGGGGCGATCGGTAGCGGTCAGCGCGTCGAAGATGTCCGAGATCGTCATCATACGCGTTTGCACGGGAATGGCATCGCCCGTCACGGCGCGTGGATAGCCGCGGCCGTTCAGCTTCTCGTGATGCCCGTACGCGATCTCGGGAATTCCCTTGAGCTCGCGCGTCCATGGAATCTGCTCGAGAAAGCGGTACGTGTGCGTGACGTGCGACTCGATCTCGCGGCGCTCGCGGTCGTCGAGATTGCCTTTGCGGATCATCAGAAATTGCAGCTCGGCGTCTTCGAGCAACGGGCGTTCGACGCCCTCGAAATCGACGTACGTCTGGCGATTGATGTCGCGCAGCTCGTCGAAGCTGCCTTCCGGCAGGATCGTCGGCTCGTTTGCCTTGACGATGGCGTCGAGGTAGCGCTCGAGTCGCTCGCGCGACGTGCGGCGCGCCTCGTGTAGCCGTTCCAGCGCGGCTTCGTGCGCGTCGCGGCCGCCGGCCAGCAGCACGTCCGCCCGCTCGCGCTCGAAGCTCAGGTCCGCCGCCTGGAGTAAATACGCGAATCGATTCTTGATGATCGCCAAATCGGGCGCGTAGAGTTTTTTCTGTTTTACTAATACCTGTTCTCTAACGCCAACTTTGCCGAAGTCGTGCAGCAGGCCGGCGTAGCGCAGCTCGCGAATCTGTTCGCGCGTGAAGTGCACGGCCCGGTACGGCCCCTCGCCGCCGCGATCCACCGCCTCCGCCAACCCCACGGTAAGCGCGGCGACCCGGCTCGAATGCCCGGACGTCGTCGGATCCCGCGACTCGATCGCCGTGACGGCGGCGGTCACGAAGCCCTCGAAGAGCCGCTCGATGTCCTCGTACAACCTGCTGTTCTCGATCGCCACCGCCGCTTGGGACGCGAGCGCGCTCACGAGCTCCACGGCGCGCTGGTCATACGCCACAACCTCTCGATCGGTGGCCTCGGCCGACGTCAAGCGCACGGCCGCGTCGCGCTTGCGATTGATGAGCTGCAGCACGCCGATCACCTCGTCGCGATGCGTCTTCATCGGAATCACGAGCATCGATTTCGTCCGATAACCGAACTTCTCGTCGAAGCTGCGATTCTGCTTGTACGTGACGTCGTCAGGCAGCAGGTACACGTCGGCGATCACGAGCGGCTCGCCGGTCGCCGCCGCGTAGCCCGCCAGGCTCGCGTGGTCGATTGGAACGGTGAACTCCGTGAGCGGCAGCGCCGGCAGTGTGTGATTCTGCGAGAGCTTGAATCGCAACAGCGTCGCCGCGGCGCCATGCTCCGGGCGCTCGGTCAGATACAGCGAACCGGCGTCGCTGTCGGTAATGCGGCGCGCCTGATTCAGAATCATCTCGAGCAGCGTGAGCAGATCGCGCTCGGTGGAGAGCGCGACGCCGACGCTGGTGAGCTCCTTGAGCTCGCGATGGCGCTCCTCGACCTGTTGTTCGGCGCGCCGCGCCGCAACGAGCGTCGCCGCGTGGCGCATCGCGCCGCGGAGAAGCGCGCGGAGCGTCGCTGCCGGCGCGTCCGAGGCGGCGTAGCTGGTCAACAGGTCGAGCGGGAAATCCGACGGCGGCTCCGCTTCGCCGGCATCGCCCACGCCCACGATTGCGGCATCGCGCGCCAAGTCGATCACGCGCTGCGTGTCGCCGCCCGCGGAGGCGAGCAGAGATCGGTCGAGCAGAATCACCGTTGGCCGGGCGACATCGAGCGTCCCGGGCGCGGGAAGCACCGGCACGCGCCGCAGCTCGACGTCGTCCTCTCTGCGTCCAATGGGCGCCGCCGAAACAGGCTGGCCGAGCGCTGCGATGAGAAGCGGCTTCACGGATGGGGATGAGATCGTCGGGCGCGGATCGCTGGGCGGGAACTCGCAAACATACCGGCGAGCCAATCTGCGAGCCAGCATCCGCCTGGACCGTGCGGGCCGCACTTGCCGAATGGTGCGAAAGTACTCCAAACTCATGCCTCGCATGACACCCGGACGAATGAAGCTCGCCGAACTGTTCGCTACGCCGCCGTCGCCACCGGCGGGTCCTCGTCCGCGTGACGAGGAATTGGATTTGTTCGGCATGACGCATCCGGGACACGTTCGCGCTGAGAATCAGGATCACTTCCTGCTCGCGACGGTGCATCCGCAAGTCGTGGTGCACGCCACGAGTCTGCCGAACGTGGACACGCTGCCGCTGCGCGGCCAGCGCCTGGCGACCGTTCTACTCGTGGCGGACGGTGTCGGGGGTGGAGTTGCCGGGGAAGACGCGAGTCGCATCGCGACCGAGGCGGTCACGCGGTACGTCGCGTCGTCGCTGCGCTGCTACCACGCCGTCGGCACCGCGCAGGACCGCGAGTTTCTCGATGCCCTGCACGCGGCGGCAATGGAGGCGCACGACGCCGTCCGTGCCGACTCCGAAGCGCAGCACGGCGGTGATATCAACGCGACCACGCTCACGCTGGGCCTCGTCGTGTGGCCCTGGCTGTATGTCGTGCAGGTCGGCGACAGCCGGTACTACTTCTTTTCGCAGGGCAAGCTGCGGCAGGTCTCGCGCGATCAGACGGTCGCGATGGATCTCGTCGAACGGGGCGTGCTCACGGAGTCGCAGGCGCACGCGTCGCCGTTCCACCATGTGTTATCCAGCGCGATCGGCGGCGACATGGCGATGCCCGTCGTCACCCGCGTGGACATTCGCGAACGGGGAGCCGTGCAGCTTGTCTGCAGCGACGGTTTGACGCGCCACGTCAGCGACGACGAGATCGCCGAGCATTTGCGCACGATGACGAGCTCCGAACAGGCGTGCCGAGCCCTCGTGGAGCTGGCGCTCGATCGGGGCGGGAAAGACAACATCACCGTCGCGATCGGGCGTATACGCCCCTGACTGATTTAGTGCGTTAGGCGATCGAGCTGCCGCTGCGCGGGCTCAAACTTGGGGTATTTCGCCAGCACCTGCCTGAACAGATCAGTAGCCTTCGCCTTGTTCTTCTTGTCGGCTTCGTCGATGGCGCTCGAGTAGACTCTGACCGTTGCCGGATCGAGTTTGATCTTCATCGCCTCTTCCGCGACGGGCTTGGCGAACGTTTCGACGGCCTTCGATGCGGGCGCGCCGCTCTGTGCCGGCTCGGACTTGGCGCCCGTACCGGCATCGCCCGTACGACGCGCGGCACCCGGCTTCGGCGCGAGATTCAGATTGCTGGCGAGCCGCGACGACAGCTGCGCGATCATACCGAGCACGTCGTCCGTCGTCCCGTTCACCGAATTCGGATTCGCGATCTGCGACGTCTCGACGTCGATCGTGTGTGCCGTCAGAATGGCCTTGCCATGCGGGTCGCTGATGAACGCGCCGGTCACGGCGTATTGCGCGCCGAAGAGCTTGCCCAGGCGCACCGCGGTTTGCGGATCGATCTGGCCGTTCTGCACCATGTTCTGTTCCTGCAACACCTCGGCGATGCGCGCGCGATCGATCAGGCGGATCTTGGTGTTGGACGCCATGTCGGTGATGAGCAGATCCTGCACGGCGGTGCGGATGCCCTCGAAGTCGGCGTGCCCCGGGCCCATGGAGCTGTTGTCGAACGTGAAGACGACCACCACCGGGCGGTTGTCCTGTGCCCGTGCAACAGCCGGCAGCGCGAACGACGCGGCGGCCAGCAGCATGGCGATGTGAGTGGCGTACGGCTTCGAACGCAACGTCGAACGCAACGTCGAACGCAACATGGTGTCCTCCTGAGACACTTTATAAAACACTAAACCACCAGCGTCATGCCTTCCGCGGCCGCGCGAACCCGCAGCGTGCCGCCACGGCTCTTCACGAGCGCACGAGCTGCCTCGAGGCAGCGATCCACCTCGTCGTCCGTGCGCTCCGGCCGATGGTGGAAGAGCACCAGCTCCTCCACCCCGGCATCGAGCGCGAGCGCCACCGCATCCTCGAACGTCGAGTGCCCCCACCCGCGATGACGCTCGTATTCTTCCGTCGTGTACGTCGCGTCGTGCACGAGCAGCGTCGCGCCCCGCACGAACCCGACCAGCCGGTCGCGCCAGTCCGCGCGCGACTTGTACGTCTCGTGCGCGGCCAGTTCGTTGTCCGAGATATAGACGAACGAACGGGCATTCGAATCACGATCGTGCAGCCCGGCGAAGCGGTATCCCAGCGCCCCGCCCGGATGCTGCACCGCGAACGCCGTCACCTCGTAGCCGTTCCCAACGCACCGCTCTTCAGCAATCTCGCGAAAATCAATCCTAGCGCTGAGCTCCTCGAACGACACCGGAAAAACGACCGGGGACATCTGATCCCGAATCACCCGATCGATGCTGGTCTCGAGCGCCTTCGAGCCCCAGATCGTGAAATGATTCCCCGCCTGAAAGATCGGCGCGAAGAACGGAATACCCTGGATGTGATCCCAATGCGCGTGGGTGAGAAAGATGTCCGCGGCGACGCTGCCGCGTCCGTCTCCGTTGCCCGTCGCCCCGCCCATCAGTGCGCGGCCGAGCTCTCGAATGCCAGTGCCCGCGTCCAGAATCACCAGCCAACCCGTGTCTGTTCTGACCTCCACGCACGGCGTGTTACCGCCGTACCGCACCGTCCCTGTGCCTGGAGTCGGGATCGAGCCCCGCGTTCCCCAGAACCGCAATCGCAAAGTCATATCAGCGCCTCAGCGCTAGGCGATAAGATTGGGGAATCGGTCAAAAAGGGCTAGGAAGGGTGTCACGAGCGCCGTGTGACGTTAGTCACCGGCGCCCGCGGACGCAGATCACACGCGTGCCTGCGCGCGCTGCTCCAACGCCGCGCGGTCGGACAACGTGATGCGCCGGCGCTCCACCGATACCCAGTTGGCATCCTGAAAGTCCTTCATCGCGCGCGACACGGTTTCGCGGCTCGCGCCGATCATCTGGGCGATGGTCTGGTGCGTCAGCGGCTTCTCGATCGTGTTCCCGCCCGCCTCCTCCGCGAGATCGAGCAGCAGCCGCGCAATGCGGCCCGGCACGTCGAGCAGCACGAGGCCGCCGATCTTTTCATCCGCGCGACGCAAGCGGCGCGACAGCTCGGTCAACAGCGACCACGCCACGGCCGGCGACGATTCGACCCGCTTTCTGAAATCCTCACGGCGCAGCACGAGGAGATGCGCATCCTCCATCGCGATCACGTGGGCGGAACGCGGCCGGTCGTCGATGAGCGCGAGCTCCCCGAAATGCTCGCTCACCCCGAGTACGCCGAGGATGACTTCGCGCCCATCCTCGCCGATGAGTACGACCTTCACGCGCCCCTGACGAACGACGAAGAGGGAATCGCCCGGGTCGTTCTCGAACAGAATCACGCTGCCGCGCGGATAGAACTTCTCGCGCGTCAGCTCGGCGAAACGTTCGAGCTCGACGCGATCGAGTCCGGAGAAGAGCGGGACCGTGGCGAGGAAGTCGGCGGTGGTTGTTTGCAAGATCGGACCGGATTGCGGGAAACGGACGGTGCCAGTGGCAGGCGGCGCCGGGCCGGGCAACCGAGCGACGAACAGCACGGAGCAGCACGAAACAGTCGGCGCGAAGTTAGTCCGGGCGTTCGATAGTGTCAAACCACGAATACACCTATGTTCATGATCGTGAAGCGTTTTGTGTGGCTCCTGGTGACGACCATCACATTCGCGCTGCCGAGCGTGGTCGGCGATCGGAGCCGCGAGTGGGAGCGTACTTGGCGGCTGGGCCACATATGAGTTCGTAAATGGCGTGTGCGACTCGCCGGGGTGTCACGCGACCCTAGGTGCGGTGTTGGGCGGCGCACTCGCCGGCGCATTGATCGGCGCGTTGGCGGGATTGTTCGCCGCCGGCATTCCATATCCCTAGCGCGTGATCGCGGGGCGCCGCTCCGGTTCGCCGCCGGCGGCCCGTACGCCGTTCAGCGCGGCTTTGTACGCGACCTCCACGCGCGACGCCGAGTCGGCACTGAAGCCGATGTCACGCAGCAACCCGTCGCGCAGTGAATAGACCCACGCGTGCACCGTGAGCGGTCGCCCGCGCGCCCACGCGTCCTGCACGATGGTGGTCTCGCAGATGTGCTGCGCCTGCTCGATCGCGTTGAGCTCGCACAGCCGGTCGGGGGCGGCCGTCTTGCCCGCGGCATCCACGAGCGCGCGATGCGACAGATACACATCGCGCACGTGCCGCAGCCAATTGTCGATCAACCCGAGCTTGTTGCCCTCGAGCGCCGCGCGTACGCCGCCGCAGCCGTAGTGGCCCACGACCATGATGTGCTTGACGTGCAGCACGTCGACGGCGAACTGCAGGACGGAAAGACAGTTGAGGTCTGTGTGCACGACGACGTTCGCGACGTTGCGATGCACGAACAGCTCGCCCGGGAGCAGATTGACGATTTCGTTCGCCGGAACCCGAGAATCCGAGCAGCCGATCCACAAATATTCCGGCGCCTGCTGCGCGGCCAGCTCGGCGAAAAAGCGCGGATGGTCCGCCACGACCTTGGAGGCCCAGCGGTGATTGTTGGCGAAGAGGTGTTCGAGGTCGGCCATGGGCGCAAGGTAATGCTCAGGATGACACAACGGCACTCTCAGTAACCCGTTGCGATCTTGTGTGTTACGCTCGAGCGGGGTATATTCCGAGGCTAGCACATAACCGGCAGCGTGCACGCTGGAGGTTGCGGTGACCCACTCTCGGGCGCCGTGCTCCACGGTTTCGCGCTCCACGAATCAATGAGGCTCGTCATGAAAGCCGACATCCATCCCGAATACGCCACGGCAACTGTGAAGTGCGCCTGCGGTAATACGTTCCAGACCCGTTCCACGCAGGCCGAGATTCACACGGACGTGTGCGCCGCGTGCCACCCGTTCTTCACGGGCAAGCAGCGCCTCATGGACACCGCCGGCCGTATCGAGCGCTTCCGTCAGAAGTTCGCCAAGCCGGAATCCAAGGGTGAGGCAAAAGCGACCGCGGCCACCGCGGCCACCGCGAACAGCGCGAGCTAAGGCAAGGATTCTCTGGCGCTCCGCGATCGTTTAGCGGCGGCGCTCGCCCGTGCCGACGAGGTCGAACGGGCGCTCGCCAATCCAGCCGGGCTCCGAGACGCAAAAGAATTTGCGGAGCTCGGCCGGGAGCACCGCCGGTTGACCCCGGTGGTCGAGATGGCCGCCCAACTCCAGAAGGCTGAAAACGAGCTCGTGCAGTCGCGCGAGCTCGTTTCCATTGACGACCCCGAGATGGCCGCCGAAGCACGCGCCGACGTCGCACGGCTCGAGGCCACGATCGCCGATCTCGAGGCGCGGCTGCTGCCTGCGCTCATTCCGCGCGATCCGCTGGACGACCGCAACGCCATCGTCGAGATCCGCGCCGGCACCGGCGGCGACGAAGCGGCGCTGTTCGCCGCGGATCTGCATCGCATGTATACGCGGTACATCGAGCGCCACGGCATGCGTATCGAGGTCATGTCGATGTCCGACGCGCCACTCGGCGGAATTAAAGAAGTAGTATTCAAGATTACTGGCGATACCCCGTTCGGCAATCTCCGCTGGGAGTCCGGCGTGCATCGCGTGCAGCGCGTGCCGGCCACCGAGGCGCAGGGGCGCATTCACACCTCCGCGGCAACGGTCGCCGTGCTGCCCGAGGCCGAAGAGGTCGACGTGAAGATCGAGGACAAGGATCTTCGCATCGACGTGTTTCGCTCGTCGGGACCGGGTGGCCAGAGCGTGAACACCACGGATTCGGCGGTGCGCATCACGCATCTTCCGACCGGGCTCGTGGTCAGCCAGCAGGATCAGAAATCCCAGCTTCAGAACAAGCTCAAGGCCATGGAAGTCCTGCGCGCGCGGCTGCTCGACATGCGCATCGCCGAGCAGGAGGCGGAACGCGCCCGCATGCGCAAGACGCAGGTGGGCACCGGCGATCGCTCGGCGAAGATTCGCACCTACAACTATCCGCAAAGCCGCGTCACGGATCATCGCATCGGCTGGACGACGCACGATCTGCAGGGCTTCGTCGACGGCAACATCGGTCCGGTGATCGAAGCGCTGCGTCTCGCCGACGTCGAGGAGCAGCTCGGAGGCACGGAATGACGGGCGAGCTGGTTCAGCAGCTCACGTCGGTTTCCGTGAGCCGGCTCGTCGACATGCTCGCGGGCGCGTTTCAGCGAGAAGGGATTGCCGAGCCGACGTCAGAGGCGCGCGAGATCGTCGCCGCGCTCTACGACGCGCCGCGTTTCTGGCCCATCGCGAACGGCGAGCTGCTGGTCGATCGCGAGACGTTCGACCGCGCCAGGCAAGCGATGGCGCGCCGCATTCAGGGCGCGCCGCTCGCGTACGCCGTCGGCCGCGCCGCATTTAGAAATCTCACATTGGACGTCGACGAGCGCGTGTTGATCCCGCGGCCCGAGACCGAGCAGATCGTCGATCTCGTGCTCGACGAGACGCGCGGTGAACACGGCGGCGTCGCAGTGGACGTCGGCGTCGGTTCGGGCGCGATCGCCATCGCGCTCGCCAGCGAAGGGACGTTCTCGCGCGTGTACGGCACCGACATCTCGCTCGACGCGCTCGCGGTCGCGAGACATAACGTCGAGCTGTGTGCCGCGGTGCGGCGCGCGCCGGTGGATCTCGTGCACGGGTCGCTCCTGGCGCCGCTGCTCGACGTCCGCGCGCGTGTCGTCGTTTCCAACCCGCCCTACATTGCACTGGGCGAGGCGGAAACACTGCCGGCGGCCGTGCGTGATTGGGAGCCGGCGGTCGCGCTGTTCAGCGGCGCGGACGGCATGACCGCGACGGCGCGACTCGTGCGCCAAGCCGCGGAGGTGCTGAGCCCGGGCGGCCTGATCGCGCTGGAAGTGGACGCGCGCCGCGCCTCGCTCGTCGCCGAGTTGGTCAGTCGCGAACGGCGGTTCCACAGAATTCGAGTCGAGCTGGATCTGTTTGGCCGCGAGCGTTTCGTGCTCGCGAGGCGTCAGGCGACCTGAGGAGAATGCGATGATCGAGGACAAGGCAAAGGAGCTCGGCCGCCTGATCGGCCAGAGCACCGAGTACAAGGAAGTGAAACGCTCCTCGGATGCGTTGAACGAGGACAAGGACACCGTGGCGCTGCTGCAGAAGATGGAGCAGCTTCGCGTCAACGCGCAGCGCATGCTGTCGCAGGGCCAGCGGCCGACCGAAGACATGGAGCGCGAGCTCGACACGCTGTTGTCACAGGTGCAGACCCGGACGTCGTACCAGCGCGTGCTGGCGGCGCAGGAAAACTTCGACAAGATCATGGGGAAAGTGAACGACTGGATCGTCGAAGGCATCGAGAAGGGCGCGGCCAGTCCGATCATCACGCTTGGGTGACGCGGCGCACCATGGCGCGCGGCCTCCTCGTGGTGCTCGAAGGGCCCGAAGGCGCGGGTAAGACCACGCAGCTCCGGCTGCTCGCCGAATGGCTCGGCGCGCACGGGCAGATGGTGGTGGCGCTGCGCGAGCCTGGGGGAACCGTCGTCGGCGACGAGATTCGCCGCATCCTGCTCGATCCCGCGTCGGACATCGTCCCCCGCAGCGAGGCGTTGTTGTTCATGGCATCGCGCGCTCAGCTGGTCGAGCGCGAGATCCGGCCGGTGCTCGACCAGGGCGCCATCGTGCTCATCGATCGGTTTTTTCTCGCGACGTACGCCTATCAGGGCATTGGACGCGGCCTGCCGGAAGACGAGCTGAGCGCCGCGAATGTTTTCGCGACGCAGCGGCTTCAGCCGGATCTCACGCTGCTGCTGATGCTGCCCGTCGAGCAAGGACTCGAGCGAGCGATCCAGCGCGGCGAGCGGGACCGCATGGAGCGCGCCGAGCTTGAATTTCACGAGCGTGTCGCCCATGCGTTCGACACGTTCGCCAAGCCCGAGTGGCAGCGCGCGCATCCCGAGTGTGGGCCGGTCGTGATCGTGGACGCCCGCGGAACCGAGGCGGAGGTTTTCGCGCGTTTGCGTGCGACGCTCGGCGAGCGCTGGCCCGATATTTTCCTTTTGAGCGAGTGACTCTTTGTGCGGAATTCCGAGCGAAGGTGCGAAGCGCCGCAGTGAGGAACAATCCTATTTTCTCGGCGGAATTCCGAGCGAAGGTGCGAAGCGCCGCAGTGAGGAACAATCTTTAATGAAATCGCGCGCGATCCTGGCCGTCGCGGTGTTGAGCACCGCGCTGGTCTCCGGTGGCTGGCTCGTCGAACGAGGCTTGATTGGCTCGGCGACCGGCGTGTCCGCGTCGCTGACCGGATCCGGCGACCGCGCGCACATGTTCGCCGAAGTCATGCAGCACGTCGCGCGCGACTACGTCGATACGTTGAGCGATTCGACGATCTACCGCGATGCGGCCGAGGGATTGATCGGGGAACTGGGCGATCCGCACAGCAACTACCTGCCGCCGAAGCTTGCCGCGTCGCTGTCCGAGCGCACGACCGGGCGGTACGCGGGTGTCGGCATTCAAGTCGACGCCCGCGACGGCTATGTGATCGTCGCCGCGCCGCTTCCGGGCGGACCGGCGCTTGCCGCCGGGATTCAGGCCGGCGATCGCATCACGGAAGTCGACGGCAAGGACCTCCGCGGCGCGCCGCTCGATGCCGCACAGAAAGCGCTGCGCGGCGAGCCGAATTCAGTCGTTCGCGTCACGATCGAGCGGCCGGGCGTTCCGACGCCGCTCAAGTTCGCACTCACGCGCAAGGAAATTCACGTGCGTTCCGTGCAGCACGCACAGCTGCTCGGCAACGGCGTGGGGTATGTCGCGCTGACGATCTTCAGCGAGGAGTCCGCCGCGGATCTTCGCCACGCGATCGATTCGCTGCGCGGTGCCGGCATGCAGACGCTGATCTTCGATCTGCGCGGCGACCCGGGCGGACTGCTCACGCAGGGCGTGGCCGTGAGCGACCTCTTTCTGAATCCCAATCAGCGCATCGTCTCGATTCGCGGCCGCACGCCGCAGGCGACGGCGACGTACGACGATCGTGAAGCGCAGCCGTGGCCGAGCATGCCGCTCGTGGTTCTCGTGGACAGCAATACCGCGAGCGCCGCGGAGATCGTCTCGGGCGCGCTCCAGGACCACGACCGCGCGGTGCTGCTCGGCACCACGACCTACGGGAAGGGGAGCGCGCAGAACGTGTTTCAGCTGGCGAACGGCGGCGCGGCGAAGCTGACGACCGCGCTGTGGTTCACGCCGTCGGGGCGAAGCATCAATCGTAAGCGTGATGCATCCGACGGGAGCGATGCCGACTCGAGCAGCAAGAAGCCGCCGACGTTCAAGACCGACGCGGGACGAACCGTGCTTGGCGGCGGTGGCATCACGCCCGACGTGATCGTCCCGATGACCCAGCCGAGCGCGGCGGACAGCGCGCTGCAGCGGGGGCTGGGCAAGCAGATTCCGAGCTTCCGCGACGCCGTCACCGAAGAGGCGTTGTCGCTCAAGACCTCGCACGCGGTGACGTCACCCGATTTTGTCGTGACGCCGGCCATGCGCGCGGCGCTTCGCGCGCGCATGAAGGCGCACGGCGTGACGCTCGACGACAAGACGTTCGAGACGGCCGCGCCGTTGATCGATCGCTTGCTGGGCTACGAGACTGCGCGCTACGCGTTCGGCGACGCGGCGGAGTATGCTCGCCGGGTTCGCGACGATCAAATGATCGCCCGCGCGGTGACGTTCGCGCGTGGGGCGAAGACCGAGCGGGAGTTGTTGGATCGGGCGAAGAAGTAAAACGTTGTCATCCTGACCCTGAGACATGCGCACGCGAGCGCTCTACTTCGTCTGATCGATCACCCGCGCGCCTTTCGGCACGCTGAACACGAACGCCTCGCGCGCCACGGGCTCGTTCACCTCGAGCGTCGTGAGCCGGACGTGCCGCGTGATCCCGCTCTGCTCCGTCGATTCAAATTCTCGAATAAATGAATCATCATCGTCGACCCAGACGGTCGCCCTGAGCACCGGCGACGACGCGCCCTGCTTCGCGACCAGCGCCAGGCCGTGCGCCGGATGGCCGCTCACGGTACGCGTGCCTGCCGCCGTGATGTCGTACTTCGACTTCGGCGCGTCGAGGAACTGGCCGGTGACGTCGATCGGCACCGACCCGCGATCCGTCGCCGCACGCTTGATCACCTGGCCCGGCGCCGTGCTCGGGAGGTACACCCAGAGGTACTTGCCGTCGGCCACGATCGCACCGGAATCGGGCCTGCTGAAGCGAATCGCCAGGCGGTTCGGCCGTTCCTGTGAGAAGTCACCGCGCGCCGTCGCGCTCGAGCCCGTGAGCGGGTTCGTCACGGTCTGCTCGAATGCCCCGCGAACGGTGTGGACCTTGGCCCACGCCCCGACCGCGCGGTCGAGGATTCCATCGACGGATTGAGCCGACTGGGCACACACCGGAGACGCGGCGATTCCACCAACCACCAACACGGCAACGAACGATGAAAGACGCATGATTCTCTTACACGCCGGCCTTGGCCGCCGTTCCGCGCGCGCTCGGCTGGCGGTTCGACGTGGGACCCGAAGACACCGAGCGGCCGATCGCGTTCGTGATCGCGCGAAGCTCGGCCACGAGACGAGCGAACTGATCCGGATACAACGACTGTCCGCCGTCCGAGAGCGCACGATCCGGATTGGGGTGCACTTCGACGATCACGCCGTCCGCGCCGGCCGCCACCGCCGCCCGCGCCATCGGAATCACCTTGTCGCGCAATCCGGTACCGTGGCTCGGATCGCCGATGATCGGCAGATGCGACAAGCGCTGCACGAGCGGAATGGCCGTGAGATCGAACAGGTTGCGCGTGAGATTGTCGAAGCTCCGAATGCCGCGCTCGCACAACACCACCTGGCCGTTGCCCTCGGCCAGGATGTACTCGGCGCTCATTAAGAGATCTGTAATAGTCGCCGCCATGCCGCGCTTGAGGAGCACTGGCTTGCCGATGCGGCCCACGGCGCGGAGCAGAGAATAGTTCTGCATGTTGCGCGCGCCGATCTGCAGCATGTCCGCGTACTCGGCGACGAGATGCGCCCCTTCTTCGTCGAGCGCTTCGGTGACGACCGGCAACCCGGTTTCCGCGCGCGCGGTCGCGAGAAACTCGAGCCCTTTCTTGCCGAGTCCCTGAAACGAATACGGGGATGAGCGCGGCTTGAACGCGCCGCCGCGCAGCGCCGAGGCTCCCGCGTCGCGGACCTGCTTCGCGGCCGTCACGATCTGCTCCTCGGACTCGACGGAGCACGGGCCCGCGACGATGACGATGTCCTGTCCGCCGAACGACACGCCGGGCGCGATCGTGACGACCGTATTCGCTTCCTTCCACTCGCGCGAGACCTGCTTGTACGGCTTGCTGACGTGAATGACTTCGGCCACGCCGGCGAGCGATTCGATGCGCGAGCCGTCGACGCGGCCGTCGTTGCCGACGAGGCCCACGGTCGTACGCGTTTCGCCCGGCATCGGCCGCGCTTCGTAGCCCATTTCCCTTATCGTTTCGACGACGCGATCGATCTGTTCCTGCGTCGCGTGATTCTGCATCACCACCAGCATTACTCGTCCTCGAGATCAGCGAAGTCCATGTGCCAGCCGTCGCGCGCCAGCGTGACGGGTCCCGCGTATCGCGCGCCGACGATGGTGTGAACGTCCACGTGTTCCACCGGCGGGTAAAAGTGCGTCAGCGCGAGATGCCCCGGCTCGGCCGCCGCCGCGAGCTCGCCGCATTGCTCCGGCGTGAGGTGCTCCGGGATCTGCATTGCGCTCGGCAGCGAGCATTCGGCGACCAGAAGGTCGCACCCGTGCGCCCATTCGGCGAGCAGCGGCGACGGTCCCGTGTCCCCCGTAAAGACGATTCGCCGCCGGCCGCGTTCCATGGAATATGCCACACTCTCCGGCGTGTGTGGAACTGGGTGGCACCGAAGGCGCAGCCCCTCGGGCAGCTCGAACACGTCGGCGGGTGTGATTTCCCGGACCGTGAGGGGGAATCCCGGGTTCACGAGCCAGTCGCCGTACGCGCCGGCCAGCCGCTCGAGAAGCGATTGTGTGCCGACCGGGCCGATGATTTCGAGCGGCGCCGTGCGCGGCGGCAAAAAGCCGTACTTCCACGCGAAGACCAGCGTTGGCAGATCGCCGTGGTGATCGATATGAAAATGCGTAATGGCCACGTGCGTGATCGTTTGCCACGCCGGTCCACGTTCGGCCAGGCGCCGTGTGATGCCCGATCCGCAGTCGATCAACAGGCGAACGGCGCTTGTCTCGAGCAAGTAGCCGGCACAACTCCGCTCGGGCGTGAGGGACACGGTCCCCGTGCCGAGGGTCGTGAAGCGCACGGATCAGCGTCCGGTGAAGACGATCTTGTGCGTGACGCGCTTGCCGTCGGCCTCGAACACGGCGAAGTACAATCCCGACGGAACGGGGCGCCCCTGCTCGTCGAGTCCGTCCCAGCTGAAGTTCGCGTCGCACCCGCCGACGTCGGTTGCTGCCGGCCGGCCATAGGCACCGGAGTCCAGCACCGCGGCCACTTTCGCGCTCGGTATGATCCGCTTCACCTGGCGCAGTCGCGCGTCATACAGGGTCAAACGCACCGCGGTGCGATGCTGCAAGTCGAACCAGAAGCACGTCTGGTTCGAGCGTTGGCCTCGTCCGAATGGATTCGGAAAATTGTTGAAGAAGATCGTTGCCGTCGGGCAATCCTCCGTCTGAATGACGAAGGTGCCGATACTCGTCGCGACGACCGAGTCCACGCCGGTGCTGTTCTCGGGGTGTGCGCCCACGCTCCATCGGTACGACGTGCATGCGTCGAGCGGCACGTCGACGACGAATGACGTGTTGTGAAGCTCGCCCTTGCGATAGACCACGCTGTCGTGCGCGACGCTCATGACCGTCAGCGTATATCGCCACAAACCGGGCGGCAGCGTGATTTCCGGGCTGTTCCACTCGAAGCGCGGCGTGCGCGAGAAGAGCAGGTTCGTGGGCTGGTTGGCCGTCACCAGCGTCAGCCACGTCACGACAGGGCGCGAGAACGTCGTTTCAGCGCGCACGGCGCCGAATTTATCCAGCAGGCGCGCGCGAAAGAACACACGGCGATTCTGCGGCAACAGCGAATCGACGTGAAACTGCCCCGACAGATTCTGCGTCGAGCCCACGAAGAGCGGAGATCCGAACTGCGGATCGAGCGACAGCGTGAGCTGGACGGACGACGGCTGCACCTCCGCCGGTACGGGCGTTGCGATCAGCGACATCGCCGGTGCCGGGCTGATGCTGTCGCCCGCGCCGGCGATCGCGGGCACGCTCAAGTGCACGGAACCGTTGTCCTGCGCGGCCAGCGGGCGTCCGCCGATCGCGAGCAGACTGGCGCAGAGCCACGCGACCGGAACGATCGCCCGACCGCACACGACGATCATACCGTCGCGGCGACTGCGTCCTCGTCGACCGGCGCGGCGCCGCGCATCCGCACGCTGACGAGCGACGAGACACCCGGCTCCTGCATGGTCACGCCGTACACCGCGTCCGCGGCTTCCGTGCTGGTGCGCGGATTGTGCGTGATGACGATGAACTGCGTCCGCGACTTGAACTGCGTGAGCATGCGGACGAAGCGGCCGACGTTCGCGTCGTCGAGCGGAGCGTCCACTTCGTCGAGCAGACAGAACGGACTGGGCTTCGTGAGGAAGATGCCGAACAGCAGCGACAGCGCCACGAGCGCACGCTCGCCGCTCGAGAGCAGGTTGATGCGCTGCGTGCGCTTGCCGCGCGGCGACGCATGGATCTCGATGTCGCAGTCGAGCGGCGCGTCGGGGTTCTCCAGACGAAGGTCGCATTCGCCGCCGCCGAACAGCGACATGAAGATCTGGCGGAAGTTCTCGCGCACCTGCGTAAATGTCGCCAGGAAGAGCTCGCGGGCCGTGCTGTCGATCTCGCGAATCGCCTGCTGGAGGGACGCCTTCGCCTCGGCCAGGTCGGCGCGCTGAGAGGTGAGAAAATCTTGTCTCTTTTGCGTTTCCTCATGTTCTTCGATCGCGAGCACGTTCACGGGACCCAGGCGCTCGAGCTCCTGACGGAGCGACTCGGCCTCGGTGCGCAATCCGTCGTCATCGAGCTCCACGTCGACCGCTTCGTTGAGCATGTCGTCGAGCGGGCGGCGCCATTCGGTCTCCAGGCGCTCGCGAATCGCCGCGCGCCGTCCGCCGAGCTCCGTGTGCCGCAGCTCGGCGTGATGCAGCTCGTCGCTGTGACCCTGCAGCCGGCGCCGAGACTCGTCGAGCGCATGCTCGGCGTTCGTCAGCGCGTCGTCCGCCGTTCTTACCGCCGCTTCCGCGAGCTCGAGCCGCGCCTCGCCGTCGGCGAGCGTCGCCTCGCGCGTTTCGAGATCGAGCTGCCAGTTCGCCATCTGCTCGGCGAGCGCCGAATCGGAGTGCGAGAGCTCGGACAACTCGGCGCGCAGCGCATGGAGTCGCGCCGAGGCGGATTGATGCTCCTCGGACAACCGTCGAACGCGATCGTGTGCGACCTGCACGCGCGCCTGGGCCTGCGCTTCCTCGACCTGCGCCGCGGTGCGCGCTTCGCGCGCTTCCTCGTGCGCGCGTTCGGCGACGCTGAGTTGCTCGCGCGCCTGCGCGACCGCGTCGTTGCGTTCCGTCAATGATTCGCCGAGCGTGCGACTTTCCTCATCGAGACGCGTGAGCTGTTCGGTCAATGCGTCGCGGCGTGCGCCGAGGCGCGCGCTGAGTGCATCGGCGTCGTTCACCTCTCGCTCGGCGCGCTGGCGCCGGCGCTCGAGCTCACCGTGCTGCTCGGCGGCGCGGCGTGCGTCGACCTGCGCTGCTTCCAACGCGCCTGACGCCTCGAGCACGCGACGTTCTGATTCCTGCACCGCGGCGCGCAGCGCGTCGGCCGCGACCATTGCTTGCTGGCGCGCCTGCTCGGTGGCAGTGAGCTCCGAGCGCAACGCAAACAGCTCGGCGCGACGGCGAAGCGGACCAGGACCGGCAATGCTGCCGGGCAGCCAGACCGCGCCGCGTGCATCGACGAATGCGGCTCCGCCATCGACGGCCTGCGCATGCCCGAGCAGCGCGCGGACCCATGCGCGCCCCGGACCTTGTGCATCGACGTTGTGAGAAAGCGCGTCGGGCAGCACCTCGCCGACCTGCGCGTCGGAGAGTGCGTCGAGGGGAAGCAGCAGCAGGGGACCGGGGTTGGCGGTGTTATGCCACTCGCGCACTGCCTGTGCGACTTCGCGATCGCGCACGAGCACCGCGTGCACGGTCGCGCCAAGGAAGCGTTCTACGAGTAGTGCCGACGCCTGATCGGCGCTGATGAAATCGGACAGCGGTCCGAGAATGGCGCCTTCGCCGAATTGCTCGCGCTCGCGAAGCAGGCGTGCCGCCGCGGGTGCGAGACCGACGCGCTCGCGCTCGAGTGCATCGAGCGCGTTGACCTTTCCCTGAAGCGACGTGTGTGCTTCGTCTGCCCGGAACAGCTCGGCGCGCGCGGCCGATTCACGTTCGCGCGTGTCGCGGTCCTCGACGCGCGCCACCTCGAGCGCTTCGGCGAGCTGGGTCGCCTGCACGCGCGCGGCTTCGACGGCGACCGCCGCTTCCTCGAGCTCGCGATGCACGGTGTTCAGCGCGTCGACGAGCTGCGCGCGCTCTTCGCCGAGCTGCTCCAGGCGCTGCGCGAGCTCTTCGCTCTCGTGTCGCGCGCGCTCACGATCGATCTCGACGCGCCGGGCGCGGTCCTGCAGCTCGCGCTGGCGGCGTTCCGCGTCCTCGAGCGCGCCGCGCACCTGCGTGACGTTGTGGCGCGACTCCTCTTCCTCACGCTGGCGCACGGCCAGCGATTCGCGCGCGACGCGCAGTTGCTCTTCGTTGTCCGCCTGCTCGTTGGCAGCCTGCTCACGGTCGCTGGATATCCGTTCACCGTACGCTTCGCCTTCGGTGGCCTCGAGCTCCGCGCGCTGGCGGCGAGCCATCGCGTTGCGCTGGCGTTCTTCGGCCACGGCCATCTCACCGCGAATCTGTTGCACGTGCTCGCGCTGCGTGGAGACGAGGCGCAGCAATTCCGTGCGCTGCGCTTCGCTCGCCGCACGATTGCCATGGGCGGAGTCCCGCGCCTGTTCGGCGAGGCCCACCGCTTCTTCGACTTGCGGGAGCGCGTCGCGCAGCTCGCGCACGCGCGCGTCGAGACGCCGGAGCTCGTCGTGCCACGCGACCATCTCGCGCTTGGCCAGCGCGATCTCGATCGTGAAGCGGCGCGCCGTGAGCTCGGAATATCGCTCGGCGCGTTTGCGTTGGCGCGCCAGCGAGCGCACCTGACTCTGCACTTCCGCAATGAGATCGTCGAGCCGCTGCAGATCGACGGTGGTCTCCTCGAGGCGGCGTTCCGTCGTGCGGCGGCGATCGCGATACAGACCAACGCCCGCGGCTTCCTCGAACAACTCGCGGCGATCGTCGGGACGGTCGGAGAGCAGCGCATCGATCATCTTGCTCTCGATGACGACGCCCGTGCCCGCGCCCAGCCCCGTGCCGCGCAGCAAATCCGAGATGTCGCGCAGCCGGCACGCCGCGCGATTGAGGAAATACTCACTTTCGCCCGACCGCGACAAACGCCTCGTGATCACGACTTCCTGAAACGCGACCGGCAGCGTGCCGTCTTCGTTGGAGAAGTGCAGCGAGACTTCGGCCACGTTCACCGCGCGCCGCGCCGACGAGCCTTGGAAGATCACCTCTTCCATCTTCGCGCCGCGCATCAACCGCGCGCGCTGCTCGCCGAGTACCCAGCGCACCGCGTCGGAGACGTTGGACTTGCCGCAGCCGTTCGGACCGACGATGGCCGTGACGCCCGGGTTGAACAGCATGTCGGTGCTGTCCGCGAACGACTTGAAGCCCTGCATCTCCAGCTTGGTCAGCCGCACTAGAACATTCTCCCTTTGCGATACACGAGTTTCGGCGTGATTCCCGACGCCCGCAGTGATTCGGCGTACAATGAAGCTTGATCCGTCGTCTCGAACGCGCCCGCCAGGAGCCAGGCCGAGCCGTCGTCCTGGCGCAGTGCGTAGACGGGAATTCCATGATCGGCGTGGGCCGCGAGCATGCCCGGCACCGCCGCCGCGGTCACTACTTCGATCAGGAACGCGAACGGCAACCGCACCACACTGCCGCTGCCGGGTTCCACGATCTTCCGCTGGCGCAACACCGCAAGCAGCGAATCCGCGCTCCCGCGATTGATGAACGCTCCGCCGACCACCTTGAACCACCGCGATCCCTGAATGAGGACCGGCGAAAACGTCGCGGCCGGCAGATTCTTGCCGTTTTCCTGCAGCTTCAAGATAGCGCCTGCCTCGGTGTTCGCGATGCTCAACTCGACGGCGAATGCGGCTGCCGTCGCGGAATCTGCCGGATCGGAAATCGCCGGCGTCGCGACCACGGCACCGACCGGCACAGTGTCGCGCAGCGAGTCGCGTGCGGAATCGGCTGTCAGACTGTCGCGGCCAAGCCCGGCGACGGTCTTTGCTCGCGAGGTATCGGGCTTCTGCGGGACTGCGGTATGTCCACGCGTCATCACCGAGATTGGCCGCGTCGCCAGCCAGAACGCGACGAACGCCAGCGCAAGGGTAAGCAGCACGCCGCCGCCCGCGGCGAACCGCTGCCGGCGCGTCCATCGACGCTCCACCGGTGGAACGGCGACCGACTCTTCCTCGGCAGCCGCATCGGCTTTCGGCTCGCGTACCGATCCAATCACGTTCGCCACCGGCAGCTTGCGCGGTACCGCTTCGCCCACGAGCACCGCGCCATCGGTGGCGGCTACCAGATCCTCGATGTGCGGCGCGCTCGCCGGCGCGGCGAGCACCAGCAGCGCGCCGACCTCGCGGAAGCCGGCGGTCAGCCGGTGCCAGCGCGGATTGGGAAGTATCTCCTCGTAGGTCGGCGGCTCCGTGCCACTCGGCATCACGTATAATTCGCCGGCGTCGCGAACCTCGTGCGCGATCTTGCTCAGCGACACGCCATAGAGAAAGCTGTCGACGAGTCCGTGCGGATCGTCCGTCTCCACGAGCTCCTGAATCGGCGGCGATTCAGCGAAGAGATCGCCGACCGCCACGCGGCGCTTCGTTGCCTGCGCGCGACCGACGCCCACCGCAACGCGCCCCGTCGTCACCGGATCGGTTCCGATCACGACGATCGCGCAATATTCACCGAGCGTTTCACCGAGCGCGAAGCCCGCCGCCTCCCAATCGAACGCGCGGCGCATCGATGGAAACGTCACGGCGTCCCCACCACGACGACGTAGCTCTGTCCCGATGCTTTGCCGATGCGCTCCGCTTCGTCGCGTGTTGGATAGGGGCCGAGGATGACGTTGTACACCGCGGTGCCGCCGGCCATGCCGGCGACGACGCGCGCGGTCTGTCCATTGATCGTGATTTTCGCGGCCGCCTCGCGCGCGCGCGTTTCATCGAGCAGTGCGGCGAACGACACGGAGAATCCAAGCTTCGTTGAATCGAGTCGCGCGGGCGGCGGCGCGGCATGCACGACCGTGGTCGTCTCCGCCGTCGGCGAGCCGACGTGCGTCGTATCACTGTCCCCCGGCAGCTTCACGGGCTGGTCCAATGCCGCTGCAC
Organism: Gemmatimonadaceae bacterium; assembly: GCA_035606695.1. Taxonomy (NCBI): domain Bacteria; kingdom Pseudomonadati; phylum Gemmatimonadota; class Gemmatimonadia; order Gemmatimonadales; family Gemmatimonadaceae; species Gemmatimonadaceae bacterium. The sequence goes on along the minus strand of DATNEW010000041.1, from coordinate 167,526 downwards.
GCGGGCGAAGCCCGTTCCACGTGAATGGATACCAGAACTCTGATGCCCCTCCCGCAAGGGTGCGCGTGGTCGCGCTCGAACCGCCCGTGATGACGAGATTCTGATTGACGACCCCGGCAATCGCGCCGTCGATCGACACGAACGGTGCGTCGCCTCGCCACTCGGACGCGACCGTGCGAACGATCTGATTCGTGCCAATGGCGAGCACCCACACCGAATCGCCTTTTGCGGGACGCACGAGCACGTAGCGCCCGAACGCGTCGACGCGAAGATCGCGCGCCTGACCCGGAAGCTCGGGCCGCGCCTCGATGCGATCCTGAAAGCTGTCGATGACGTACAGCGTAGTCGACGAATCGGTCAGCACGTAGAATCGATCGCCACTCGGTGTCGTCGCGACGGCGCGAATCGGATGGTCGAACTCGATGCGCCGGCCGAGCGCCAGCGTGCGGGCGCGCAAGCCGATCAATGCATGATCGGCGGTCGTGAAATAAATGCGATCGCCCAACGGAGCGCCGACGCCCGAAAGGACCTCGGGAATCAAGACACTGTCGGTGATGCGCGTCTCGGGTGGATGGATGCGCCACACCCGCGTCGACGCGCCGCGGCCGCCAAGAATCAGCACGGTGCCGTTCGTCTGGGGAAAGACGGCGCGCGCCGGAAGCCGCGGTTTGAACGTCCAGTTCCCCGACGGCGTGAAGCGAGCAACCGCGCCGTCGGCGCCGACGCCGTAAATCGTCGAGCCATCCACTGAAATCAGGCCGCGCAGCGGTTTCCGCGAGCCGATCGTGACCGCGCCGACATTCAAATCGATCCAGAATGGAAGCTGGCGCGAATCCACCGCCGCGATGAGTCCGGCGTCCTGGTCAAAGGCCAGCACACGCTCGATGGCCGGCGCGGCGTCGGTGGCGGTCCACACCGTTGAATCGATCCGCGGGTACGCGACGACCGTGGGCACGCCGCCGCTTCGCTTCACGCGCAGCACGAGCGCGTCCGGCCCCCGCGCGGGCGACACGGACGCGTTGCGCGGGGGCGGGGGATTCGACTGCTCATCGCCCCGACACGCGAGGATCAGAATCGTTGCGATCGCGAACGCGAGAAGGCGGCGCACGCGATGAAATTAAGCGGTGAGGTCCCTGGTCAGAACGACGGCCAGAGCGACCAGGTCCAGACGCCCTTGTGCCCCTGCTGATCGACGGGGACGGCGTAATCCCAGCGCAGGATGGCGTAATTGAAGAGGTTGACCCGAATCCCCGCGCCGTAGCTGCGGAGCGGGTACCGCTGCGTGTTCACGTCATAGCCCTCGGGCCGAGAGCCGTAGACGGTCTGGCCAGCCGACCAGGCGAGGCCCGCGTCGTAGAAAAACAGGCCATCCACGGGCGGTAAGTCGAACGGCAGAAAGCCGAGCTCGAGGCGCCGAACGAGGGGAAAGCGCGCCTCGACGTTCGCCACGGCGACTCGGCTGCCAAGCAATTGGACCGCGCTGCAATTGGTGGGATTGGCGCCGATCACCGGGCACGCGAGATAGAAGGTGCTGTTGCGATCGTATCCGCGCACGAAATCCGGCCGCGCGATGTACTTCGGAAACGCTTCCTCGTCTCGCCCGATCGACAGGTCGGTGTAGAGGCGCGACGCGATCGTCAGATAGTTGAAGATGACGGGATCGTATCGGCGATAGTCGACGAGGTATTCCTTCCATTGATACGTGCCCGCGACCGGCGTGAGCTGCACGCGAAAGCGTCGGCCCATCACTGGTCCCGTGTAGCCGAAGAGCGTGTTGTCGGAGACGAGCGCGATCTGCCCGTCGATGTAGTTGAGCGAGGGATCGCGATGCGTGCTGTCGACGGAATAGCCCGTCGCCGCCGTTCCACCGACGAGGTTTCGCGTGACGAACAACCGGCTGCGATCGATGTTGTTGAATCCCGCGCCGAACTCGATGCGGGTGAATCGGTCGATCGGGTACGCGGTGACGCCGAACGCCTGGCGCGCGACGTACGTCGTGATCTGCTGATTCTCGAGCGAGCGGCCGGTCGCACCGGTGCTCGAGAGCGAGTCGGACGACAGGAAGTAGTAGGGAGTCTGCGACAAGCCGGTGGAGAATTGCCAGCGATGCGCGATGTTCGTGTAGCCAAGGAACGCGCGCGCCTCGCTCATGCGCCCGTTGATCTCCCCGGCGATCGCCAGATGGTTGTTGCCGAGCATGTCGCTCATCACGAGCGTTGTGCCGCCGAAGATCGTCCGGCCGAACGCATCCGGTGAATACGCGATACTCGGCCGCGCCGAGAAGTCGGGTTGGAAGCGCACGTGATACGGCGCGGTGCGGAACCTGGTCGTGTCGGGAAGACCGAGGCTGAACGAATCGAGCAGCGCGACGATCGACACGGCCTTGGACGCGCTGTCGCTTCCGGTCTGCACGACGGTCGCCGGCCGATCCTGGTACGGCAGGCGCTTCAGCGCGCGCGGGTTGTTGACGCTCCAGATGGTGTATTCGCCGTCATCGAAGTACGTGAAGGCGAGACGGTCGGCCTGCCTCGCCCACGTGATCGCCGGACTGTACTCGGTCAGCGCCGAGACGGCGCCGACGACGTTCGTGAGCTGGAAGTGCTCGTGCGTCGGGAGGTCGTACAGGAAGATGTTCGGCGAGCCGGATCGGTCGGACACGTACGCGATCGACTTGCCGTCGGGCGCCCACTGCGGATTGAGATTGAGGCCGCTCTGCCCGGGGAGCACGCTGACGATTCCGGAGGCAAGGTCGAGCAGCGCGATGCGCCAGGGCTTGAAGCGGAGCAGGGCGAGGTTGGCGCTGTCGCGGTCCGTCGCGAACGCGATCGTGCGGCCGTCCGGCGACCACTGGGGCTGCAGCTCGCCGAATCGGTCGTCGGTGAGCTTGCGCAGCCCCGTGCCATTAGTATTTACTATATAAAGATCTGTAATTCCGCCGTGATTGCCGCTGAAGACGAGCTGCTTTCCGTCCGGCGACCAGCTCGGGCTCGTCGCCGACTCCAGCCCCAGCTTGTCGAGGCGGCGCACTTCCTTCCGCGACGCGACGTCGAAGATGTACAGCACGTCGCGGCCGCGCTGTTGCGCCGTGAAGGCGAGGTAACGGCCGTCCGGCGAAAACGCGCTCTGCGCGTAGAGCAGCCGCAGCTCCTCGAAGTCGCGACTGAACGTGCTCTTGACCAGCCGGCCCTGGCGCTGGCCGTTCTCGCCATCGGCCAGCCACAGATCGATGAATATTTCGCCGCGCCGCACGCTGCCGTTCGACAGGAACGCGATCGTGCGTCCATCGCTCGAGAGCGTCGGCGCCAGAAACACGTCGCCGCCGCTCCGCTCCTTGTTCAACAGCGGCTGCGCGAACTTGCGCGGCCGGTCGAGCGTCGCCACTGCGGGCAACAAGCGTGTCTGCACGTCTTCGCGCCATTCTTCGCCAAGATCCTCGAGCGTGATGCCGAGCTCGCGCCGGAACGCGCGCTCGACTCCGACCGCCGGCACGGAGCTCATGATCTGGCCGATGACCTCGTCGCCCCATTTCTGGCCGATGAACGTCCAGAGCGAGTGGCCGTAGCGATACGGGAAGTACTTGTCCGGATCGTCGGTCAGCTCCTTGATCGTCGGAATGCGGCCGTTGAGCGCCGCGTCCCTCATCCACGACGTCGTCACCGTGCTGTTCGGACCGAGCGACAGATACTCCGCCATCCCCTCGGCGAACCAGAGCGGCGGCATGTACTGCGCGAGCGCCTGCAGCCCGTTGCCCGCCTTGCCGTGCGCGAAGATGTCGTATTGGAATGCGTGCACCATCTCGTGCGTGAGCACGTGCTCGAAGCTCTTGTAGTCGCCGGTGAAGTTGAGGAGCATGCGATGGCGCATGGCCTCGGTCACTCCACTCGTGGCCTCGCCGAGATCGCCGGTGACGTTGTTCTGCCCGAAATCGGTGCGCGACGAGAAGAGCATGATCGGTTTCTTCTCGCGAAACTGATGGTCCAGCACGCGCGACAGGCGCGCGTACGCGCGCTCGGCGAGACGCGCCGCGTCGTTGACTGCGCGCGCCTCATCCGGATAGTAGTAAATCTGAAAGTGTTCGGTCTCGAGAATCTGCCAATGAAACGTGTCGTACTGGACTTGATTCTGGCCGAAGTAATTCTGGGCCGCGATGGCCGATGGGCGCTGGGCGATGGGCAAAACCAGTATGCCGATGAGCACTGCTCGCCAGACGCTGGCCGAGACGATCCGCCCAGCGCCCTGCGCCCAACGCCCAACGCCTAGATCGGAATCTGTTCCGCGTCGGCCCACAGCCGCTCGAGCTGATAGAAGTTGCGCAAGGTCGGATGGAACACGTGCACCACGAAATCAACGAAGTCGAGCAGCACCCACCGGCCCTTTTCCAACCCTTCGATGTGATGCGCGGGCGACCCTTCCTTCTTCATCTCCTCCAACACGTGCTCACCAATGGATCGGGTCGCCGTGTCCGACGTGCCGCTGGCTATGATGAAGAAGTCCGTCATGTCGGTGACGCCGCGCAGATCGAGCAGCACCACGTCCTGCGCCTTGTTGTCGATCGCGATCTGAGCCGCGCGCTGCGCGAGTGCCAGCGAGTTGGTCGTTGGAGTCGATGTCATGAAGTGTGTTGGGGTGCTCGTTGGTTCCTCTAGTAGGATAACCGCTGTGCTGGGGTTGGTAAGAGTCTGGAGCGGCCGGTCGTAGTACCCCCCAAATACGGAAACGGCGACACCGAAGTGCCGCCGTTTCCGTTTCTCGGTACCGCGTCGGGCCGGTTCTTACTGCTTAATCACCCAAACACGCACTTCCGGCTTCACATCCGCATGCAGGCGGACCGGCACGCGATACACGCCGAGCGCCTTGATCGGCTCGTGCAGGTCGATCTGCCGTTTCTCGATGTGGAAGCCCTGCGCCTCGAGCTGCTGCGCAACGTCCGCCGCCGTGACGGAGCCGAACAGTTTCCCCTCTTCGCCCACGCGCGCCGAGAAGGTCAGCGAGACCTGCTCCAGCTTTTCGGCGATGCCGCTCGCCGCCTGACGACGCTCGTTCTCGGCGGCTTCGAGGCGGTCGCGCTCCTGCTGAATGCGCTTGAGATTGCCGGCCGTCGCTTCGTACGCGAGACCGTGCGGGAGCAGATAGTTGCGAGCGTAGCCCGACTTCACTTTCACGACGTCGCCCGGCTTGCCGAGATTCTCGATCGCCTGGCGGAGAATGATTTCCATGGTGAACCCCAAACACTGAGTTAAAGGTATTCCGAGCGGTGGTGCGAGCGGCGCGAAGCGCCGCAGCGAAGAACTTTGTCCGGATTAGAGAGGACTAGAGCGCGCACGCCCGCGCCAGTCGGCCCAGGTGTCGCCTAACCCAAGTGCCAACGCCGCGACGCCAAGCATCAGGAATCCGAGCAACGCGGCGACGTTGACGATGGGCGCGAAGAGCAATGCGAATCCGATGATGGCCGCCCAGCGCAGCCGTCCGGGTTTGGAGAACCAGGACAACACACCCAGGCCGCGCACGGCGTACAGCGCACCGAAAAACACGAGCAGATTCCGACCCGCACCGCTCAGCGCGGTAAGCGTCGGCAGCAGCATGATCGTGAGACCCACGATGAGGCCCCACACCAGCTGATCGTTGAAACGAAATTCGCGCAGCGGACGAAGCGGCGGACCAAGCCGCGCCCGCCCGAGACGATGATACGTTGCCCACGCCATCGCCATCGCCGCCAGCGATTGCAGCGCGAGCAACGCCGGAAAGACCGCGAGGCCGGCCTTGCTCAGCAGTGTCAGGGCCTGCTCGGTCTCCGCCGGCAGCGACGCGAACTGCGGCACCGCCGTCGTGAACTGCTGCCATTCCTTCGGGTGGCCCGCGATGAACTGATTCATCACGTCCATCGTCTCGCGATTGCGCCGTGCGAATTCTCCCGCGATGATCGTGGCCGCCTGCGACAGCGTCACCGGTCCGATCAAACTCATGACCATCGCCAGCGCCAACGTCACGCCGAGCGCGACGAGTGCTCGCGGAAACAGCGGCCGCTGGGTCCCGAACAAGCAGACGAGTCCGAACGCCCCGGCGAGCAGCAAGCTCCAACCGCGCGCGAGATTGTAGAACGGATCCGTTGCCGCCGGCGACGGCGCCGTGACCAGCACGGCAATCGCGACCCAAGCAATCGCGAGAAACGCGCGCCCTCCCGCCCACCAACCCACGAGCGCACACGCGGCGACGGCCGGCACGAACAGCGTCATCGTCTGTTCGAGCGGCAGCAACGCCCGCATCTGCGGGATCGTGGGGATGAATAGAAACGCCGCGATCGCGATGAGGAGCTTTCCCCATCCGCGCTCCGCCGGCGCCGACACCACGGGAGCGTTCGGCACGGGCGGCACGGGTGACGCCGGCGGCACGGGAGGTACCGTCGGGGTCGGCGTATCGGGCGGCGGTGCGATGCCTGGGTCAGTCATGCTGCGTATCGACCGGAACTACGCCTGCATTCCGCGGATGTAGGGAATGATCGCGAGATAGCGGGCACGCTTAATCGCCGTCGACAACTGGCGCTGATGACGCGAGCAGGTGCCGCTCAGGCGGCTCGGCAATATTTTGCCGTGATCGGTGATGAAGCGGCCGAGCGTGCGATCATCCTTGTAGTCGATGAAACGGACGCGGGTCTCGCAAAACGGGCAGGTCTTCTGTGGTCTGCGCATGGTGTTTATTCCTCGTCCTCGTCGTCATCCTGCTCGCGACGACGGTTGGCCAGGGCGAGCTCTTCTTCCGACATCGGCGGAGCGCCGAGCTCGTGCTCGTAGAGCGTGATGAGATGGCGAATGATGCTGTCGTCGAGCTTGATCGCGCGCTCGTACTCGGGCAGCGTCGCGGCATCGGCCGTGAACTTGGCGATGGCGTAGTAGCCGTTCTCGCGGCGTCCGATCGCGTAGGCGAGCTGGCGGCGGCCCCAATGATTCACTTCCAGGTCGCCTGGGTTGCCGAGCAGGCCATGCAGGCGGCTCAGCTTGTCGGTGATGGCCGTATCCTCGAGCGTCGAGTCGAAGACATAGACGGCCTCATATTGACGCGTCATGCGTTGGCAATCCTCCCTTTGGTCGTGTCCGCCTCTCGTTGGTTGCCGGAGCGAGAGGAGGGTGAATGTGTCCTTCGTGTGTTTTGAACAGCCTTTAATCATAGCCGCCGCAACAGATTAACTCAAGCTGGGCGCTAGTCTTGGCATCGCATCTGCTTTTACTCCTGGGACGAAGGGCGTACTCGAAATTCGAACCGGTCTCTGGGGTGGAGGAAGGGCTATATGCGAGGCAAACAACTGGTGGCGGGCGCACTCTCGATCTTGTCGGCGACGGCGGTCTTGAGCACCGCCGCGTGTTCACACAACCCGTACGAAATGGGCGGTCAGGTCGTTCCGGCGAACGCGATCGTCGTGCACGTCACCAATCAGAACTTCCTGGACATGGACGTCTACGCCGTGTCGTCCGGGCTCGCGACGCGCATCGGCACCGTAACGGGCAGTTCGTCGCGGGACTTCGTCGTCGACGCGTCGATGGCGAATCAGGACTTCCGCATCGTCGCGTCGCCGATCGGCGGCAACGGACGCGCCTCCACGGGCAACATCGCGGTGAGCGCCGGACAGACGGTCGACTTCACGATCGGATCGGTCTTGCGCAACAGCACCGTCTTCATTCGTTAGGCGGACTGCCGTGGGTCACCGCCGCGCCATCCAGCGCGGCGGTTCGCCGCGCCATCCAGCGCGGCGGTTCGCCGCCGGCGACGAGCGTCCGGATGACGCCGAGCGTCATGGCACGGTCCGTCGCCCGCCCCAACGGGTCGATCACGTTGTGCGGCAGGCGCAGCGAATCAGGAAACTCATATACTGAAACTGGAATGCCACGCCGGTGCCACGTGCGCGCGAGATCGAGCACGGGCGGCGTCTTGACGGTCCCGTCGTGCGCGTTTATCAGGAACAGCACCTCGGCCCGCGGCGGCGCGTGACGCTCGGCGTCGCCGCGCACGGCCATCCCGAGCCGAAGCACCGCGGCCAGTCCGTGAGTCGCGAATCCCGGGTCGCGATCCGGGCGCCCGCTGTCAGGCGCCGCGCGCCGTGATACGTTCGGCACGTGCGCACCGAGATTGACCAGCGGCCGCTCGAGCATCGAGGGAACGTGCGCGACCTCGAAGGGCGGCGCGATCACGACGGCCCGCTTCACCTCCGCGCGGTGCTCGGCGCTCCACGCCGCCATCGTCCCGCCCGCGCTCAAGCCGGCGACGACCACGGTATCGCCCAGCCCCGACGCGATGTCGATCGACTCATCCGCGACGCGGCACAACTCGCTCGCCGTGAGTCGCGCCAGCTCGCGCACACTCTTGCCACGCTCGGCGTGATGGGGGAGCCGCGGCACGAGCACGTTGTCGCCCGCGGCGTAGAGTGAATCGGCGAGATCGGCGAATTGGCGCGGTGAATCCGTGAAGCCGTGAAACAGCACCACGGCGCGCGCGGTACGCTGACCGTGCGAGCGGAGAATCGTCGCGCCGCCGTCCGCGACGACATTCTCGTCTGCCGCGATCCAACGAAGCGCGCGTTGCGATGCATCGGCGAATCCGTGTGCGGGATTGGGATGCGACGCAACGTCGCCGGTGCGAGCGGGAACTACCGCGGCGAAGCCCAGGGCGAGCATCGCTCCGCGCCAGACGGTCGACAACGCTGGAAGAGGGACGAACACGGGACGTGAGGTGCGAAGGGAAGTGCACCAGCGACCGCGGCGGCGATGCCGAGTCTGCTGATCATACGCGTCTCGCGGGAGAATGATTCATCAGGAGCCAATCAAGTTTTCTGAACGGGATCCCAAGCGTTGCAGACACGCGCAAGGCGTCGACACTCTTTGCGTAACAGAGAGCTCGAATGCTCGTCTACTGCATCATGCCTCGCCGCCTCGATTCCCCTCGCTTGCATCTCCCGCATCGTCCTCATCGTCGCGGATTCGCGTACTTCTGGGCGATCGTCACCGTCGCCGTTGCCGCGGCGCTTGCCGCGACGGCGGCGCCTCAGCTCGCGCGCATCAATGACATCGATCGCGTGACGAAGTCGATTTCTACGCTGCGGACGGTGGGCACGGCGATCATCGCGTTCCGTACCGCAATCCACAGCACCACCAACACCGGCACCAACAATTTTCCAGGCGAAATCTCGGAGCTTGCTACGCCTGTCCGCCCAACGATCGACAAGAACAGTTGTTGGAGCGGAACGGCGGGCAACATGACCGCGCACGATTCGACGGATTGGACGACGAACGGCCCTTTCCTGAAGTTCATGGTCAGTCCTGGACACGGCCTCTGGACACCGATCGGTCTGCTGCGCGATTCGATCCCGTCGCGCGTGGCGAACGGGGCGATGTTCATCGAGATGCCTGGCGTGGAGCGCAGCGACGCGGCGTTGTTCAAGGCGCTCGTGGATTCCAACGCGACCACGGCCGGAGATACGGTGACTGTCACGGCCGGTTCAGGCGACACGGTGACCATTCGGATGCGGCTGTTCCTAGCGGGGCAGTTCAACAACTGTTGATTCAGTCCCAGCGTACATAAGCACGCAAAAACAAATGAAATACTTGCGGAACCATAGGATAGGGACCAATGTATATAGGTTCTACTCCCATCCTTCGGCCCGCGCATGTACTCTCCCTCCCGTCTGCGCCAGGGTTACGCCTATCTCTGGGCGATCTTCACCCTCGGCGTCATCGCAGTGCTGGCTGCTGCGGCTGCTCCCTCCCTGCAGCAAGTCAACGACGTCAGCCGTGTCAACTCCGCGGCTGAAACACTCACGCAGCTCGGCCTCGGGGTTGATTCGTTCAATCTCTACGTCAAGCGTGGCGGCGCGTCGTTTACGACGCCGGCGCTGCTATCGGACCTGACGACGACTGTCGGCATCGCTCCGGCCGGATGCACGACGCAGAGCTACAACCAGACGGCAATCACCGCCTGGGCAACGCACGCTCCATTTACGCCGTTCGTGGTTCCTGCGGGCGGTTTGTGGACGCCGATCGGCCGCGTGAACGACGCCCCTTCGCGGACCGCCGCCACCGAGGCGGTGACCCGCACCTCGACGAGCGATCCGTACTTCATCCAGATCCCGTCCGTCGATGTGTCGCTCGCGCGAATGCTCGATCTGGCGATCGACGCCACGCCCAGCTCGACGACCGGCGCGCTTCAATACACGGCCACGGCGGCGGACAGCACTGTCCTGGTCAGTTATCTCGTGACGCTCGCACACTCGCCGGCCTGCTGATCGCGCCGACTACACCGAGGTGGCAAGGCTGCGCTCGTACACGAGCAGCACGTCGTGACGGCTGAGTAGTCCCGCGAACTCGGCGCCGTCGGTCGCAGCTGACGTCACCGGAAGAGCATCGACGCCGCGTGCATTCATCACCGCGAGCGCCTGCCGCAGGGAATTGTGCGGCAACACCGGCTCCGTCCACTCGGCGAGATCCGCCGCGAGCACTACGGCGCCCAACGTATCGCGCGCGACGATGGCGTCACGGAGCCGATGGTGGGTGATCAAGCCCACATACCTGCGGCTCGCGTCGACCACGGGCAGCACGCCGTGTCGCGTCGCCGCGGCAGCGGTCACCAGTTCGTCGATCGACGCGCCTTCGGGCACGGCGCCGACGTCATGATCGATCGCGTCGGCGACGTGCGTCCGATCCATGATCGACTGATCCACACCGTGCGCGACGTGTTCGCCTCGCGCGGCGAGCCATCCGTCATACAGCCCGTGCGGCGCAAAGCGTCGCGCCGACGTGAAGGCGATGACGCCGACGATCATCAACGGCACCACGTACGTGTAATCGTCCGTCATCTCGAATACGATGAACATTGCGGTCAGTGGCGCGCGCGTCGCTCCGGCCACCATGCCGCCCATGCCGACGAAGGCCCACGCACGTGCTCTGATCAGCGATGGTACGAGCTGGTTGCCGAGCACACCGAGTCCGCCGCCGAGCGCGGCGCCGATGAACAGGGTCGGTGTGAACACTCCACCCGAGCCGCCGAAGCCGAGCGTGACGACGGTCGCGACAATCTTGGCGAGGGCGATCGCGAGCAGCGTGTACCACGCCAGTCCCCCGAAGATCGGCTCCGGAATGGCGAGGTGCCCATTGCCTGCGAGCAACGTACCCGAGAGCAATACGATCGCGCCGACGACGGCGCCCGCGACGATCGGCCACAACCAGCGTGGCCGAGGGGCGCGACCGCCGATCGAGCTCGCGAGCAGATACGCGCGCGAGTAGAACGCCGACGCCAGCCCGCAGGCGATGCCAAGCACGGGATAGAGCAGCACTTCGGCGGGATGCGTGCTCCCCGGCACCCGCGCGTTGAAGATTGGATGCCCGCCCAGGAACGGACGCACGGTGAGTGAGCCAACCACGCTTGCGATCACCACGGGACTGAACGCGCCAACCGAGAACGAGCCAAGCACTTCCTCGAGCGCGAAGAAGGCGCCGGCGAACGGCGCGTTGAACGCGGCCGCGATGCCCGCGGCGGCGCCGCATCCGACGAGGATCTTCGTGTGGCGGGCCTGAAAGCGAAGGCGTCGTGCGATCGTCGAGCCGAGTCCCGCGCCGAGCACCGCGACCGGTCCCTCGCTGCCGGCGGATCCTCCCGAGCCGAGCGTCAGCGCGGACGCAATCGTGCGCACGACGACGGGTCTCGTGCGAATGACGCCGTCGCGCTTCGCGATCGCCAACTGCACATCCGGAACGTTTTGTCCGTCGGGAATGCGCGTTCGGCGCACGACGAACCACGCGGACCACAAGCCGACGCCTGTCAGCAGCGGGCGATAGAACGCCTGCGCCACACGCGGCAGGCGCACTTCGGTGAAGCGAATGAAGACGAAGTGCGCCAGGTCGATGAGACCGTAGAATCCAACGACGGAAAGGCCGCCGGCAACGCCAATGAGGGCGCCAAACACCATGAGTGTGGCACCCTCGTCCCAATCGCGTTGCTGAAGCCAGTCAAGAAACCGTTGCACGACCAATGAATTCTAGCGGCAAACGGTTGCGTAAGCTGGTGCACGGAAATCATGTTAGCGGCTGCGACGTCGCATCACAGACGCAATAGCGGAAACCAGTAGTCGGCGCAGGCGTAGATCATGGGTATTTCCCGGTACGACATTCTCGAGCGAGACAAGATTCCGAGCGGGTTGCTGAAGGGAAAGGTCATCAGCAACGTGTTCATTCCGGTGATTCCAGCCCGGAAATTCGTCGCGGCCACGGCGTTTCCGACGTCGGACCTGGCGTACTTCAAGAAGTGGTGCGACACGGAGCGGCCGGTGGAGTTTCCAAAGCGCCGCAAGCTGCCGGCGTGGGTATACACGTACGTGGCGGGCTTGCTCGCGGACAAGAGATATCAGGCCGCCGCGATGGACTTGTGGTACATGTCCGACGACAAGATCTACCTGGCCATCGATTCTCCCGTGCACTGGAAGGCGTCGCGCTTCGGGCCGGGCGAGCGCGGCCAGAACGCGCAGGCGAGCTTCGACAACATCAACATGTACGGCAAGACGTCGGTCTCCGGAGCGTATCGCGAACGGCACTACGTGCTCACGGTGACACTGTTCGGCTCCGTCGAGGCCGCACAGGCGTTCTGCAACACGTATTACGGCGGTAACGCCGGCATGAAGCAGATTCGCGGCAAGGATGCGGCGGCCATCAAGCCGCAGACGAACGCGTACACGACGCAAACGCAGATGCGAAATCCGGAGAAGTGGTTCAGCGCCGTGGTGAACCACATCGTGCCGCAGGAGTTCGTGGACGCGCTCGACGAAAACGCCAAGAACCTCGTGTTTCCGCGCGGCACCTTCGCCAAGTTGTTCGACCGCCCGAACAAGGCGTACAAGGTGCAGCTCACCGACGAGCAGCGAGAGATCATTTTCCGCGAGCTCGTGAACTACGATCCCAGCGCGTCGGACGACGTGTTGCTGGCGGAGCACAACCGCATCTCGGACCACACGGCGATCGATGCGGATGCGCATTGGGTCATGCCGGTGAAGTCGAAGTGCGACCTGGGCATTCAGATTCGCGTGCCCAAACCGACGATGCCGGCGATCCACACGCCGCCGCCGAGCAATCGGAACGGCAACGACTCGATTACGCTGCCGTCGCTGACGTAGACGTCGAGTTACACGCTGACTTAGACGTTGAACCGGAAGAGCATCACGTCGCCGTCCTGGACGACGTACTCCTTGCCTTCCGATCGCACGACGCCTTTTTCGCGGGCAGCCTTCCAGCCACCGTTCGCGACGAAGTCGTCGTAGCTCACGGTCTCGGCGCGAATGAAGCCGCGCTCGAAGTCGGTGTGAATCACGCCGGCGGCAACGGGCGCGGTGTCGCCGCGGTGAATCGTCCACGCGCGAACTTCCTGCTCGCCCGCCGTGAAATACGTCTGCAGGCCGAGCAGGTGATAGCCGGCGCGAATGAGGCGGTCGAGTCCCGCCGATTCCAGCCCGAGCGACTCGAGAAACGCCTTGCGATCGTCCGCCGGCAGCTCGGCCAACTCGGCTTCGATCTTGGCGGAGAAGGGAACGACCTCGGCGATCTCGCCGCTCTTTGCCACGGTGTCGCGCAGCGTCTTGAGGTACTTGCCTTCTTTGCCCGACAGCTCGGCGTCGGTGACGTTGGCCGCGTAGAGAATCGGCTTGAGCGTGAGCAGCGAGAGCGGCTTTAGCGTTTCCTTATCGCCGGCCGAGAGGCCCGCGTGCCACAGGGGCTTGCCTTCGGCCAGCGAGGCATTCGCGCGCTCGAGCGCACCGAGCTCGGCGAGTGCTTCCTTGTCGCCGGTCTTCGAGGCGCGCTTCACGCGGTCGAGACGCTTCTCGACCACCGACAGGTCGGCGAGCGCGAGCTCGAACTCGATGACTTCGCGATCGCGCGCCGGATCGATGCCGCCCATGACGTGCAGCACGTCGTCGTCCTCGAAGGCGCGGACGACGTGGACGATCGCGTCGGTCTCGCGAATGTTGGCCAGGAACTGGTTTCCGAGCCCTTCGCCTTGCGATGCGCCCTTGACGAGTCCCGCGATGTCGACGAATTCGACGGCCGCCGGGACGGTGCGCTCCGGTTTCACGATGCCGGTGAGCACGTCGAGGCGCGGGTCGGGCACGTTGACGCGGCCGACGTTCGGATCCTTGGTCGCGAACGGATAGTTCGCGGCCAGGACATTGGCCGAGGTCAGCGCATTGAACAGCGTCGACTTGCCGACGTTGGGCAGTCCCACGATGCCGAGTCTGAGCATTTATAAAAGACTAATGAGTATTTACTAATGACCGGGAAATCGGTTCATCACCGGCGTGATACCGTCCTTCGCCCACACCTCCAGCGCCTCGGTCAGCTCGGGCAGGAGATTCCGCACCACCTCGGCGTCGTGCTTGCCGAAGTCGCCGAGCACGTAGTCACTGAGAATGGCGCCGCGCTCACGGCCTTCCTCGGGCCCCACGCCAATGCGCAGGCGCGAGTAATCCTGCGTTTCGAGATGATGTTCGATGCTTTTGAGGCCGTTGTGCCCGCCGGCGCTTCCTTTCGCGCGAAAGCGAAAGCGTCCGATCGGGAGCTGCACTTCGTCGACGACGACGATCAGATCGGTCGCCGCCGACCAGAACGGCCGCCGCGCATAGGGGCGCAGCGCCTGCCCGCTCAGATTCATGTAGGTCTGCGGCTTCACCAGCCGCACCTTCACGTTCCCGAGCGTGCCGTTCGCGACGCGCGCTTCGCCGTCCTTCTTCCATCCGTCGAAACGCCAAACGTCGGCGAGGTGGTCGACCACCCACCAGCCGACGTTGTGTCGCGTGCGCTCGTATTCCTTGCCCGGATTGCCCAGGCCGACGATGACTTTCATTGGCGATGGGCGTTCGGCGCTGGGCGTTGGGCGAGTGAAGAGCGCGGACAGAAGCGCTCGAAATCGCGTGGCGATCATCGCCCAGCGCCCGGCACCGAGCGCTACTTCGCTTCTTCCTCGCCCTCAGCCTTGGGCTTGCGAATGAGCTCCGGCTCGGGCACGGCGGCGCCCTCGACGCCTTCCGCCGCGACGGCGGCGACTTCCGCCTTCGGCGCGGTGCAGACGCAGACCGTCGCGCCCGGATCGTCGAGCACCGTGACGCCTTCGGGCAGCTTCAACTCGCGAATGTGGATGCTGTGACCGATCGTCAGCGGCGTGACGTCTACGTCCACGTGGTCGGGGATGCTCGCCGGATCCAGGCGCAGGTGCACCTGGTGCATGACTTCCTCGAGAATGCCGCCCAAGTTGCGCACGCCGTCGGCGGTGCCGGTGAAGCGGAGCGGAATGCTGACGGTGATCTTCTCACCGGCCACGAGCTCCTGGAAGTCGACGTGGACGATGCTGCGCTTGGTCGGGTGGCGCTGGATCTCGCGGATCAGCGTGCGGGCCGTGCGGCCGTCGACGCCGAGCTCGATCACGGTGCTGCCGGCCGACACGGTGCTCAAGAGCTTTTCGATCTCGCGGGTGTTGATGGCGAGGGACTGCGGCGCGCGGCCGTGGCCGTAGATGACGGCGGGAACCTGGCCGGCGACGCGGAGCTTGCGTGCGACGCCCGTGCCGGTCTCGGTGCGCACCTGAGCGCTCAGGGAAACAGTTGCCATGACGTGAATACCAATGCTTGAATTACAGATCTTCGCAGCCCGCTCGCGTCGTCCGTGTCAACTCTCGGGAGGCTGCGTCCTCCCTACCATTTCCGGAACGGGCGAGGTCGTACACGATCGACCACAACAGCAGATCCTCGCCTGCGCGAGGATGACCATCACTCCTCCTCGCCTGCGCGAGGCGGACAATTAATCGAACAACGAGCTCACCGACTGCTCGGCGTGCGTGAAGCGAATGGCCTTCGACAACAGTTCGGCGACCGACAGCATGTACAGCGACTTGGGCCGCCGCTCCTCGGGGATCGCCACGGTGTCCGTCACCGCGAGCTCCTTGATCGGCGCATCGTCCAGCCGCTGCCGTGCCGGCCCGGACAACAGCGCATGCGTCGCGCACACGTAGATGTCCTTCGCGCCCAACTTCACGAGCGCGCGGGCCGCTTCCGTCACCGTGCCGGCGGTGTCGATCATGTCGTCGACGAGAATACAATCGTGTCCCTCGACTTCACCGACGACGTTCACGACCTCCGATACGTTCGGCTTGGGGCGCCGCTTGTCGATGATCGCCAGTGCGGCGTTCAGTCGCTTCGCGAATCCCCGTGCCATCTTCGCCGAGCCGACGTCGGGTGCGACGACGACCGGGTCGTTCAATCCCATCTTGCGGTAGTGCGTGGTGAACACCGGCATCGCGTACAGGTGATCGACCGGAACGTCGAAGAAGCCCTGCAACTGATGCTGGTGAAAGTCGATCCCGAGCACGCGATCGACTCCCGCTGCCTGAATCATGTTCGCCATCAGCTTGGCGCCGATGGGAACACGAGGTTGATCCTTTCGATCCTGCCGTCCGTATCCGTAGTACGGCATGACACACGTGATGCGCGCCGCCGAGGCCCGCCGCGCCGCGTCGATCAGGAGCAACAGCTCCATGATGTTCTCGGCGGGTGGATTCGTGGGCTGCATGATGAAGACATCATTGCC
Source organism: Gemmatimonadaceae bacterium (assembly GCA_035606695.1). Classification (NCBI taxonomy): domain Bacteria; kingdom Pseudomonadati; phylum Gemmatimonadota; class Gemmatimonadia; order Gemmatimonadales; family Gemmatimonadaceae; species Gemmatimonadaceae bacterium. The sequence continues at coordinate 150,925 of DATNEW010000041.1, read as the reverse complement.
GCGCACGTTCTCGTCGATGCGAACCGAGATCTCCCCGTCGGCGAACCGGCCGAGGTTGACCTTGCACAGCTCGATACCGAGGTGCCCGGCGATCCCCTCCGCGAGGGGCCGATTGGCGGTGCCGGCCAACAGCTTGAGGCCGTGACTCGGTACTGCTAAGCCGTCCATGCGGAGCCCATTAAGCTAAATAAAGGGAAAGAGTTACGGTAGGGCATTGCGCTGGGCGCTGGGCGTTGGGCGTGGTTCGGAGCGCCGTGCAACGCCCATCGCTCAACGCCCAGCGCCCAGCGCAATGCGCGATTGCCCCCGGTGGATTCGAACCACCATTCTCGGATCCAAAGTCCGATGTCCTGCCATTGGACGAGGGGGCAGTACGCGGCGGTCGCGCTGCTGCCGCGAGCCGGAAAGCTATTCGTCCCGCTGCACTCTTACAACTCGATTCGCCGTTCGCGTGACGATTGGCGTGCGCCCCGTGCTTCGCGCGATGGCAGCGGCATCCGGGGCTTCGCCGAAGATGCCGAACACCGTCGAACCAGAGCCGCTCATCATCGAGACGACGGCGTCGAACGCCGCCAGCTCGTCGACCAGCTCGGAGATCACCGGATGCCGCGCCGCGACAACGCGCTCGAAGTCGTTCGACGCTACGGCCGCGATCGCTTCCCACGTCGCGATCGACTCCGGCGTCAGAACGCGCGCCTCCGGTTCGTAGCGCCCGCGATCCGCCGAGAGCCAGCCGTAGGCCTCCGCCGTGGCGACCGCCACCTCCGGAATCAGGAGCACGATCGGACGCGATTCGAGCGGATGCACGGGGAATAGCCGTTCGCCGCGACCCCACGCGAGCGCCATCGCGCTCTCGATCGACAGGAATGGGACGTCGGCGCCGATCGACGACGCGACTTCGACGAGTTGCGGGCCGAGCGGGCGCGGCGATAGTGCGTCGAGCGCACGAAGCACGGCGCCGGCGTCCGCGCTTCCGCCGCCCAGCCCTCCGCCGACCGGAATCCGCTTGTCGATCTCGATGGCGAAGCCGTTCGGCCAGCCGGTCGCGTCGGCGTACGCCACCGCCGCGCGATACGCGAGGTTCTTCTCGACGGGCCCGAGACCCGAGGGCGGGATCACCGATCCGGCGCACTCGAGCGAGCGGCCGCTCGCGACGCGGACGCGCACGTCGTCGCCCCAGTCGAGGCGAAGAAACAGGGTTTCGATCGAGTGATAGCCGCTCGCTTCGCGCGCGATGACGTGAAGCAGCAGGTTGATCTTGGCTTGCGCGAGCACGCGCGCGCTCGCGGTCATTCCTGGCTCGCGGTGCCGATGTCGCGCATCGAAAAGCCCGCACGCGCGAAGTAGTACGCGCCGATCAGCGTAATCGGAATGAACGACGCGAAGTGATAGGCGAGCGCCCAGGTGGCGCCGAACGTCTTATCGATGCCGTAGGCGGACAGCGCCGCGGCGCCGGCCGCTTCGAAGATGCCGAAGAAACCCGGGGTCGGCGCGACCGCGACACCAACGACGATCACGCCTTGTACGAAGAGCGTCGCTTGCCACGGGACGCTGATGCCGAAGGCACGCATCGACAGCCAGAATGCCAGAGGCTGAAGCAGCCAGTGAGCGAGCGTCCACAAGAAAACCGCGACGAAATGCCGCGGATTGCGGAGCACGCTCACTCCCTCGGCAAAGCGCCGCAGCATTTCGCTGCCTTTCGTCTCGAGGGTGCGCGACACCGGGCGCGCGAACGCCTCGAACACGCGAATCAGGCGGTCGGGAAAGAAGACGAGCGCGTACAGGCAGACGAGCAACGCGAGCGGCGCCACGCTGAGCGTCCGCACGATCTGTGTGATGGAGAGCGTGGTACCGTAAAACGTGAGCGTGTCAGGCAGGCCTGGGCTCAACATGGCGACGCCGAACAGAAGGAGCACGACGATCGCGTCGAAGATGCGATCCACCGCCACCGAGGCGAGCGACATCGAAAACGGAATGCTCGGCACTTCACGCGTCAGCGCGAACGGACGAACGATCTCTCCGATTCGGCCCGGAATGATGTTCGTCATCATCTGGCCGATCATAATCGATCGCCAGAGCGGCCCAAACGGAACCTTGGGCGCGACGGGATCGAGGATCGTGCGCCAACGACGCGCGCGAAGCACGAACATCCCGATGGACGCAATAACGGAGAGCAGCAGCAGTCCGTAGTTCGCGTCGCGAGCCGCATGCGCCGCCTTCGACCACTCGAGCGAGTGGAACACGTAATACAGGCACGCTACGCTGATCGCGATGGCCAGCGCGCCCTTCCACCCGAATTTCACCGGGGATTACTCCGCGCGCGCCAGCTCGAGCAGGTCGAACAATTCATCGAGCGCCGTCTGATCGTTGGCGCTGCCGGGCTGGCGCAGCTGGTCGCGCAGCTCGATCGCGCGCTCGATCGCCGAGCGGCCGCGATACAGCAGGTTGGCGATCGGCACCAACTCTTCTTCCGGCAGCGGCGTCGGCTCGAGCATCGGCGTGTCGGCGAAGGATTCGAGGGTGGAGATCGTCTGGTCGAGGAGAGATGAAGACGACGCTGCGGCTGTTATTGTCGGCGGCTGCGGCGCGAGAGGTGCCGCGATCGGCGGCGTCGCGACCCGTGGAGGTGCAGCGGGTGCAACGGGCGTAGCAGCCGCAACAGGTGCAGCAACCGCAGCAACCGCTGCAGGTGCCGAGGGAGCGTGCTCGCCGCTCAACGCTTCGCCAAACCCTTCGCCGATCGCGCTGCTCAAGTCTCGGCCGCCCGCGATCTCCTCGAGACGCGCCGTGAGCCGCTCGCCGTTCATGCCGGGCTCCGTGAGCAGCGACGCCAAGTCCTCGAGCGCCGCGAGCCCCAGAAAATCCACATGCTCGGTGGCGTCGATGTGGGTGCCGACGAATTCCGCGACCTCGCGCTCGCCGAAGCTGTCCGCGGCGGCCTGCAGCGCCGCGAGCGCACGCCGCAGATCGCGGCGCGCGCGCAGGGTCGACGACGTATCGCTTGCCCGGCGCGCGGCGTCGACGACCTGGCGCAAATGCTCGCCGAGACTCACCAGCTCCAGACGAAAGCGTTCGGCGGCCGACGTCGGCGGATGCGCCGACGCTTCGACCACGCCGGCACCGCCGTCGGCGTAGAAGAGCGTGGCAATCGGGACGACGCGCTCGCGATCACCGTCGCGTCCGTGCCACGACTCGAGTGCGGCCGAAAAAGCCTCGCGCGCCGAGCTCGGTGCGTTCACGTCGCCGTTGCCACGCAGCGCGCCCGACAATGCCCGGAGATACGCGGCCGCCGCCTCGAGGAGCTGCCTCGATTCATTGCTCAACGGCTCGCGTCCGTTCTCGAGTCCGCGCGACGCATCTTCGGTCGCCTCGAGCACATCCGCGAGCGGTCCGATCTCCTTCACGCCAGCGACGCCGCGCAACGCGCGAACGCGTCGAAGCACATTGGCCGCGGTGTCCGCGTCGCCCGCGCGCGTCGTGAGCAACTCCAGACCCGCCGCGATGTTCGACGCTTCGGTGCCGAGAAATGCATGCGGCGGCGCGCCGGAGGTTCCATGTACGGCGCTCGCGGCCGAAGCCGCGGTGGCAGGCGTTCGCGACGGAGCGAGGCGCGAGAGCTCCTGGCTTCGTGAGCTCGCGCGCTCGTCTTCGTTCGGCGACCAATCACGCGCGGCGCGCAGCAGGATCTTGAGATCGTCGATCGCCGACGTCAGCGCGCCGCCGATCGCCGGGTTCCATTGCACCGCGCCGTCCTGAAGCGCGCGGCCGACTCGTTCGACGCTGCCGGCCAGCTCAGCGAAGCTTGGAATCTTGGCCATCGTCGCGGTGCCGCGGAGCGCACGGGCCACGCGTTGCAGCGCGTCGGAGTCGGGTCCGCCGGCGCCACGGCTGGCACCGAGCAACACGCCGTCGAGCTGCTCGACGTAGTCGCCCGCTTCGAGAATGAAGAACTCGAGAAAGCCGCCGCCACCGCCGGGTGCTGCGCTCATTCCAACTCCTCGTGCATGTGACGCTCGTGATCCTGCATGGCGAAGTTAGGAACCCGCGCGTGCATCGTCCATGGCGCGGCGCAGCTCTCGCACCGCCTGTTCGATCCCCACGAACACCGCTCGACCCACGACGGCGTGGCCGATGTTCAACTCTTCGATTTCCGGAATTGCCGCCACGGGCGCGATGTTGTCGATCGCGAGCCCGTGACCGGCATGGACCGCCAATCCAATCGACGCACCGTGACGCGCCGCGTCACGCAGCGCTTGCAGGGTTGCCGGATCGTTCGGCGCGTGCGCATAAGTTCCCGTATGCAGCTCGACGGCGGCCGCGCCGATCTCGCGCGACACGTCCAGCACCCGCGGCACGGGATCGATGAAGAGACTGGTCTTGATGCCGCCGTCGTTGAGCCGCGCGACCGCCTCCGCGATGTGCGTTCGATGCCCCGCGACGTGCAGACCACCCTCGGTCGTGACTTCCTGCCGCCGTTCGGGGACGAGCGTGACCTCGTGTGGTTTGAGCCGCAGCGCCAAGCCGATCAGCTCATCGGTCGCCGCCATCTCGAGATTGAACGTCAAACCGGCCATTGTGCCCAGCCGCTCGATGTCGTCGTCCTGAATGTGGCGGCGGTCTTCGCGCAGATGCGCGGTAATGCCGTCCGCGCCGCCCTTGAGGCAGAGCGACACCGCTTCGACCGGGTCCGGATACGCGCCGCGGCGCGCTTGTCGCAGCGTGGCGACGTGATCGATGTTGATGTACAGCCGTTGATGTTTCTGAAGTTTCATCGCGTGAGACCTGGCGCGTGCAACGTTTGGGAGATCGAGTGAAGAAACTAATCAGCAGTCTCGTGCTCATCGCCGCGTGTCACACGTCGACCGTGTCGTCGAACCCCGCGCCGGCGGCCGCCGCGTCGAACCTGCCCGGCGCCGTTGACGCGACGTCGGCGGTGCGCGCGTATCTCGAGTCCGTCGAACATCAGGACCTCCAGGCGATGGGCGCTGTGTGGGGCGGGCCCGACGGTCCGGCGCGCGACCTCCTGCCACGCGAGGAACTGTTCCAGCGCGAAGTCGTGATGATGTGCACCCTCAAACACGATCGCTACGACATCGTCGGCGAAGCGCCGAACCCGAGCGGCGGACATTCGATCGTCGTGAATCTGTTCTCGAAGGGCGACAATCGAGCGCGCACATTCGATGTGGTGCAGGGGCCCGGCGGCCGTTGGTTTGTGAAATCCGTCGATGTGAAAGTGCTGACGACCTGCGGAAAGGCCTGAGGCGCTCCGGGCGCCCCTCGCTCAATACTCGCTCACTACTCGCTCAATACTCGCTCAATACTCGGTCAGCTCGACCAGCACGCCACCCGTCGCTGCCGGATGGACGAAGGCGATCCGCTTGCCGTCAGCGCCGCGCCGCGGCGTCTCGTCGATCAAGCGCACGCCCGCGGCTTTGCATCGCGCAAGGGTGCCGTCGAGGTCGTCGACCGCGAAGCACACGTGATGGATTCCCGGGCCGCGCTTCGCGACGAACTTTCCAATCGGCGACTCGTCGGTCTCGGGCTCGAGCAGCTCGACGAGCGACGCACCCGCGGCGAGCCCGGCGATGCGCGCGCCGTCCGAATCGTCGAGCGGGACCCGGGGCATTCCCAAAATGTCGCGATAGAACGCAACTCCATCGGTCAGGCCGCGCACGGCAATGCCGATGTGCGCGATCGTGGTGCCGCGCGGTCCTGACGCGGCCGAACTGTTGGAATTGTGGGGCTTTTCCATGCGGTTAAGCTACTTACTTGGGAAAACGCCAGACATCGATTGCCGCACGAAATTTTTCCCGCGGCAGCGCGCAGATTCAACGGCTTTCAACCGCTTTCAACGGCTTTCAGCAGCATCAAAAGCATTCAACAGATTCGGTTAGGGGAGCACCTATGTCGAACATCATGGCTGTAACGGACGCGAACTTCGAGCAGGAAGTCGAGAAGGCCGACGGACTCACCATCGTCGACTTCTGGGCGACGTGGTGTGGCCCGTGCCGTATGGTCGCGCCGATCCTCGATCAGCTGGCGACCGACTACGAAGGCAAAGTGAAGATCACGAAGCTCGACGTCGACGCCAACATCAAGACCGGTTCGCGCTTCAACGTGCGCTCCATCCCGACGATGCTGTTCTTCAAGGGCGGCAAGGTCGTGGATCAGATCATCGGCGCGGTGCCGCGCGCCTCGATCGAAGCGAAGTTGCAGCAGCATTCCGCGTAGCGATGGACGATGGGCGTTGGGCGTTGGGCGTTGGGCGGAACGGCAAAGGGCGACGGAGAAAAATCCGTCGCCCTTTGAATTCCACGCCCATCGCCCATCCCCCATCGCCCATCGCGAAAGCTTCCGCGCGTCGGCGCCCATCGCCATCTTACGGCCGTGTCCTCCCTCGCCGGCCTTCGGTTCCCGCACAGCCGAGTCGTCCTGCCCCGCACGCGGCTCGCGTACATCCACCTGAGAAACCTGCTCACCGACGCCAAGCGCGACCGTGCGGCGCGGATCTCAGGGTATGTCGCGATCACGCTGCCCGAGGAGATGGTCATCCTCTACATGCTGAGCGGCGAAGTCGTGAACGCAACGGTTCGCGACGCCCGCGGACCACGGCCGGTACCGATCGCCGAAGCACTCGACCTGGTTCCGTCCGAGCCGGAGTACGGTGACATCTGCTTCCACGAAGCCGATGAAGAGCAGCTGAGCTGCATGTATGCCACGCACGCCGTCTCGATCGAGCCGTGGCCGGCGGGCATGTCGGCACAGGATCCGGCCGCGCTGTTTCCGTATCTCATGGCGACGACGTTCGACGGCGTCGTGGAGATCATCGCGAACGAGAACGTCAACTATCTCATCTTCCGCAACGGCAGCGTGGCGCGGGCGTTTCTCTCGTCCGCGCATCACGGAACGCTCATCGATCGCGTGAAGAAGTTGTTCGCGCGAGAAGGGCGTACGGGCGATCTGCGCGTCACGCGATGGGGCGTTCCAGTTCCGCTGCCGATTCAGGCCCCGCCCGCGCTCGTGCAGGCGTATCGTGATCTGACGACGACGCTCGTGCGCCGCCTCGTCGACAGTGGGCGCGACGGCGCTCCCGAAATCGCCGAGCAAACGCGCCAGCATCTCGTGACGTCGTACCCGGCGCTCGACGGCTTTTCCTTCGCGGGACGGCCGACCAAGGATCCGCTCGCCGATTCGGCAGGACTGACGACGGCGGTCGCGGCGTGGATTCGCGATGTGATGTGGGCGGCGGTGGATCAAGACGCGATGGCGCCTGAAGCGCTGCTCCGCGAAGTGACGTGGGAGCGGCGGCACATGTTCCAGAGCGCCGGCCTGTACGACGAGATTCCCTGGAAGGTCATCTGATGGCCGAAGCGCGCCCGGATGCATCGCCGGCCGGCGCGGGTACGCTGTTCGCGGGCACGTTGTTCATCGTGAGCACCCCCATCGGCAACATGGGGGATTTTTCTTTTCGCGCGGTCGAGACGCTGGCGTCGGTCAACGCGGTGCTCGCTGAAGACACGCGCCATTCTCGGCATTTGCTCGATCGCTACGAGATCGCGACGCCGCTCGTGTCGTATCACGAGCACAACGAAGCACGCATGACGCCGCAGATCGTCGCACGGTTGCGCGCCGGCGAATCGTTCGCGCTCATCACCGACGCCGGCACGCCGCTTCTGTCCGATCCTGGAGCGCGCCTCGTGCGAGCGGCGACGGAGTCGGGTCTCACCGTGACGCCGATTCCAGGCGCATCCGCGCTCCTCGCCGCGCTCGTGGCGTCGGGCATCGCGGCCGACCGATTCACGTTTTTCGGTTTCCTTACACGCTCGGGTGCGGAGCGCCGTGAGACGCTCGGCGAGATTACGAGGTTGGGGCACACCGCGGTGCTCTACGAATCACCGAATCGCCTCGGCGATACGCTCGCCGAGCTCGAGCGACTCGGCAATGGCGAGCGGCCCGCGGCGGTGGCCCGCGAAATGACGAAGCAATTCGAGGAGGTCCGGCGAGGAACGGTCGCCCAACTCCGTGCGTACTATCAGGAGACGACTCCGCGAGGCGAGATCGTTCTCGTCCTTGGCGGGGCGCCGGCGGTTGAAGCGAGCGAGACGGTGGTGCGCGAGCGGGTGTACTCGCTGCGCGCGTCGGGAATGAGCGCGCGCGATGCGGCAGCGGCAACCGCGGCCGAGCTGGGAGTGTCGAAAAAGGTGGCGTACCGCCTGGCGCGGGAATTCACGGCCGGGGCAGAGCACGAGGAGGGAGCAGGCGAATGATGGCCCTGAGTCGCATGGGTGCGCGTGTGCGTGCGGTGTTGGCGCTGGCGTTGCTGCCGCTCGTCGGCGCGCGCCCGGCGGTCCGGCTGCCGCCCGTGCTCACCATCGCGCGGCTGCAGTACGACGGCGGCGGCGATTGGTACGCCAATCCGTCGAGCCTTCCCAACCTGCTCGCCGCCATTCGTCAGCGCACGTCGCTGCAGGTGGACAAGACCGAAGCGCGCGTCACGTTGATGGACGACAAGCTGTGGGATTACCCGTTCATTCACGCGACGGGTCACGGCAACATCAAGTTCAGCGATGCGGAAGTCGTGCGCCTGCGCGAGTATCTCCAGCGCGGCGGTTTTCTGCACGTGGACGACAACTACGGCATCGACTCGAGCTTTCGGCGCGAGATCAAGCGCGTGTTTCCCGATCGTCCACTGGTCGACGTGCCGCTGTCGCATCCGATTTATCACATCGTGTACGACTTCCCGAAGGGGATTCCGAAGATCCACGAGCATGACGGCCTGCCGGCCCGCGGGTTCGGGATTTTCCTGGGCGACCGTCTCGCGGTGTACTACAGCTTCTCGAGCGACCTCGGCAACGGGTGGGAGGATCCCGAGGTCTATCACGATCCACCGGCGCTGCACGAAGCGGCGCTGCGGATGGGCGTGAACCTGTTCGTGTACGCGGTGACCAGCCGGCCGACGCCATGAGTATTCTTGAATTAGTAGATTCTGAACGCGCGCGGCTGCGGCGCATGCACGTCCTCGTCGGCCTGGCGCTGGCCGTCGGGGCGACGGCGCTCGTACTCGCGCTCGGCGCGTCGGTGCTCGGCGGCGCGCGCTGGATGTCGTTGCCGCGCTTGGTGCCGTTCCTGGTGTGGGTGCTGCTCATCGCCGCCGATGCGGCGGTGATCGTGTGGACGGCGCGGCAGCTCCAGCGCCGTACGACGCGGCAGAACGTCGCCGCCGCGATCGAGCGCGAGCAGTCGTTGCGCGCCGGCGCGCTGCGCGGCGCGCTCGAAGTGGCGGACAGCGGCACGTTGGGACGGCGTGCGGCCACGCGGCTGGGCGAACAGCTCGCGCCGGTGCGATCACGCCTGGCGCCGGGTGAGCAGCGTGGCGTGCGGCGCGGCTTCGTGCGCGCGTCGGGAGCGGCGACGGTCGCGGTGGCGGCGCTGGCGTTCGTCGTCCCGAATTTCAACGACGGCGTGCTGGCGATCATGCGTCCAGTGAGCGCGTGGGATGGGACGCTGCTCCCGCGCATCGCGTTCCAGAACTTGCCGCCCGCCGTGTTGCGTGGTGAGTCGGTTCGACTCCAAATCGCGGCGCCGCATCGCGGCAGCGTGACGCTGACGCAGCGCATTCCCGGCGAAGCGTGGGTGACGCAGTCCGTGGCGGTCGATCGCAACGGACTTGGCGTGGCCGAGGTTGGTCCACTGCGCGGCGACCTGACGATCGTCGCGAGTGACGGACGGTCGGGAAGCGACACCGCGGTCGTACGGGTTACGGACCGCCCGTTCGTTGGCGCGGTGCAGATGCGCGCAGTCTATCCGGCGTATCTCGGTCGCGCCGCCGAGGCGCTTGCCGTCGGCGATGCGGTGCGCGTACCACAGGGAACCGTCATCGACATCAGCGGTCGCGCATCGACCGCGCTGCGCGACGTTCGACTGGGCAACGGTAGCGACACGGTCGCGCTGCGCGTGAACGACCATTCGTTCGCCGGGCGCATGCAACCGACGAAGAGCGGGAAGTATGCGTGGCTCGCGACCGGCGCGTCGGGCCCGATCGCCGACGTGCCGCAACCGATCGACCTCGAGGTCGTGCCGGATTCGGCGCCGAAAGTCGAGCTGGTTTCTCCGGCGACCGACACGCTCGTCGCGGGCGACGATCGCATTCCGTTGCGCGCGACCGCCTCGGACGATCACGGCCTCGCGCGCGTGGAAATCATGAGCTGGAAGCAGGGAAGCACCGGTGGCCAGCAGACGGCGATCACTCAGCGCATCGCCGATGCGCTGACGAACGTGTGGGATGGCACGGCAATCCTCGATCTCGCGCCGCGCGCCCTCAAGCCAGGCGACGCCTTGCACGTCAAGATCGTCGCCGTCGACAACTCGCCCTGGGCGCAGCGCGGCGAGAGCCGCGAGCTGCTGCTCAAGATTCCCACGATGGAAGAGCGCCGCGCCATCGCGCGCGACGCGATGGATTCGGCCGTCAGTCAGGCGCGTTCGGCCGCCGCCGCGGAGAAGTCGCTCGAGCAGCGGACGAGCGATGCCGCGCGCGATCGCGCGCAGCGCAGCCCGAACGACATGCCGAGCAATGCGAGCGGTGCCGGCGATCAGAAAGGCAACATGAGCTACGACGCCGCCGAGAAGGCGAAAGCCGTGGCGAAGGATCAGCGCGCGCTGGCCGATCAGGTGAAGCAGCTGCAGCAAACCGCCAAAGCGCTCGAGGATCAGCTCAAGCAGGCGGGCGCTCTCGACAGCAGCCTGGCGCGCCAGCTCCAGGAAGCGCAGGCGCTCCTCCGCGACGCATTGTCGCCGGAATTGTTGGCGCAGATGCAGAAACTCGACAACGCGACGCAACAGCTTTCGCGCGACCAATCGCAGCAATCGCTCAAGGACCTGCAGGCGATGCAGGAGAAGCTTCGCGAGCAGCTCGAGAAGAGCGCGGAGATGCTCAAGCGTGCCGCGCTCGAAGGGTCGATGCAGACGCTCAAGGACGAAGCGAAGGACATCGCCGACCACGATCGCAAGCTCGCCGACTCGGCATCGGCGAAGCCGAGCGACGAGCAGAAGTCGGATGCGAAGAATCTCGCGGATCGGTCGCAACGCTTCTCCGACGAAGTGAAGAAGCTTCAGGATCGCCTGGAGAAGGACAAGGCCGATGCGGGGGCCTCGGGCGCGAAGGAAGCACAGAAGCACGCCGATGCCGCCGAGGAAGCGCTGCGCTCGAGCGGGAAGGATCCGAAGCAACAGCAAGCAGCCGGCAATCAGCAGCAGACCGGCAAGCCCCAGAATGCCAAGCCGCAGAGCGGACAGCAACAATCAGGGCAGCAGCAAAACGGTCAACAACAGAACGGCCAACAACAGAACGGCCAGCAACAAAGCGGTCAACAACAGAACGGCCAACAACAGAACGCGAAGGGACAGCAAAGCCAGCAAGGCCAGCAAGGCCAGCAAGGCCAGCAAGGCGTCGAACAAAACGCACGCGACGCTGCCTCCCAAATGGACCGCGCATCGCAAGCCATGAAGGATGCGCGCGAGTCACAAGTCAACGAATGGAAGTCCGAGCTCACTAACGCGCTCGATCAAGCCGTGCAGGAAATGCTTCAGATGGCACGGCAAGAGCAGCAGCTCGAGCAGAAGGCGCGCTCCGGCCAGGCGAAGCCCGAAGAGCTGCGCGGCGAACAGAGCGCGGTAAAGCAAGGACTCGACAACTCGGCGCAGAAGCTTCAGCAGGAAGGCCAGAAAACGTCGTTGCTATCCGGTCGCTCGCAACGCTCGGTGAGCGAAGCGCAACAGAAGGTGTCCGAGGCGATGCAATCCACCGCCGACTCGCGCAGTGGCCAGCAAGCCGCGAGCGCGATGAGCGACGCGGCCGACGCGTTGAATCGCGCCGCGGCGTCGCTTGCGCGCGATCGCGAAAAGGCCAACACCTCGAGCTCCGCGACCGGCTTCGCCGAGATGATGCAGCAATTGCAGGAGATGGCGAAGAAGCAGGGCTCGATCAACGCGCAGGCCCAGGGACTCATGCCCGGCATGGGCCAGCCGATGTCGTCGCAGATGCAAGCGACCGCGCGGGCGCTCGCCCGCGAACAGCGTCAGGTCTCGCAGCAACTCGATGAACTGGGTGAAGGCGTCGGCGGCGATCGCGCCGCGCAGCTCGCGAAGGAAGCAAAGCAGCTCGCCGAAGCGCTCGAGGGCGGCCGCCTCGACGCGACGACGATCGCGAGACAACAGCAGTTGTTCCGCCGCTTGCTCGATGCCGGCCGGTCGCTGCAGAAGGATGAACGCGACGACGACAAGAAGCGCGAGGCGACGTCCGCCAAGGGCGGCAATGAGCTCAAGCCCGACAACACGAACGCCAGCGGCCGCGCCGCCACGAAGTTCCGCGAGCCCACGTGGGACGAGCTGCGCGGTCTGAGCGCGGACGAGCGGCGCGCGATATTAGAGTACTTTAAGAAGATCAATGCTGGGACGCCGTAGGCGCTGGGCGATGGGCGCTGGGCGATGGGCGTGAACGCCGCGCGCGTTCGGCGCTCGCTTCTCATGGTCGCCATCGGCATTGCGCCCATCGCCCGCCGCCCACCGACCATCGCCGCGCAAGCGCCCGCCGACACGATGGCCTTCTACAAGGCCCTCGATCTCGAGGCCGCCGGCAAGTACAAGGAGGCGGCGCCGCTCTTTCGCGTCGCGCTGCATACGCCCGCCAGCGTCAACGCGCTCCTCGGTCTGGAACGAGTGCTCGCCGAGATCGGCCAGTCCGACTCGCTCGTCGCCACGCTCGATACGTTGATCGCGTCCAACCCGCACGAAGAGACGTATCGCACCGTACAGCTGCGCACGCTGCAATCGCTCGGCCGCGAGGCCGCCTTGCGCGCGGCGTTCGACAAGTGGGTGCACGACGTGCCGGACAGTCCGTCGCCGTACCGCGAGTACGCCGACTTGCTGCTGCAGCGCAACCGCTCCGCGGCCGCCGACAGCGTGCTCGCGCGCGCGAACATGACGCTTGGATCGACTAAAGATCTGCAATTAGAGGTTGCTCAAGCGCGCGCCGCGCAGGGGCAGTGGGTCGAATCGGCGCAGGCATGGCGCCAGGCGCTCATCAAGGCGGACTACCTCGAGCAGGCCGCGGCATACGCGCTCGCGCCGACGCCGATGTCGTCGCGACCGCAGGTGCGGGAGATCTTTCTTTCGTTGCCGATCGAAGTCTCCTCGCGACGCGCGCTGGCGGATCTCGAGACCAGTTGGGGATCGGCGAGCGACGGCTGGAATGCGCTCAAGTCCATTCCGCCCGACAGCGCCGCGGCCGATGCGTGGTCGGAGTTCGCCAAGCGCGCCGAATCGGAGGAGCGCTGGACGCTCGCCCGCGAGGCGCTCGAGGCGGCATTGCGCTGGAAGCACACGCCGGACGTTGCGTTGCGCGCCGGTACGGCCGCGCTCAATGGCGGCGACGCGGCGGCCGCGCTCCGGCTCGCACCGCTGGCGGATGCCAACGGTGACTCGGCGCTCATCGCCAAATCCTACGTGCCGCTCTATGCCCGCGCGCTGTCGTCGCTCGGCCGGCCGGCGGAAGCGGAGCGCATGGTGGCGGCGTATGATCGCTTCATCTCGCCCGGCGCGCACAACTCGCTGATTCGCACGATTGCCTGGGGCTGGGTGCGCACCGGCGACATGAATCGCGCGCGCGCCGCCTTGGCGGCGACGGGAGCCGAGGGCGACTCGAGCGACGCGGCGGGTTGGCTCGCGTTGTATGAAGGGAATCTGAAAACGGCCCGTGTGCTGCTGCGCGGCGGCACCGAGAGCTCACCCGAGCTTGCGATGGCGCTTGCGCTCATCGCGCGCATCAAGGCGGACACGGCCCCGGCGATCGGCAAGGCGTTCCTCGCGCTCGCGCGAAGCGATAGCACCGCGGCGGCCGCCCAGTTCGTGGACGCCGCCGACAAAACGCCCGTCGTTCGCTCGCTCCTGCTTCTCAGCGCCGCGCAGATTCAGTCGCGGCGCGGCAACGACGCTGACGCCATCGCGCTGTGGAAGCGCATTCTCGACACCGAGAACGACTCTCCGGAGGCACCGCAGGCCGAGCTCGAGTGGGCGCGAACGCTGCGCCGCGCCGGCGACGCGTCCGGCGCCGCCGCGCACCTCGAGCATTTGATTCTCACCTACGGGGGCAGCGCGCTCGTGCCTCAGGCGCGGCGCGAGCTCGATCTCGCGAAAGCCGCCATTCCGCCGAATTAGAGATTCATCATCTTGTATAAATTTCATCGTTTCATAATGCTCGGGCTGGCGGCGCTTGCGCTGTCCGCGAACGCCGCCCGCGCGCAACGCCTGCTCGTGCCGATGGACGACGCGCAACAGAATCATCTCAAAGCGTACGGCCTCACGTACACGGCGATCAAAGCCGGCGCGTCGGCCGAATGGCTGCTCAACTATCGCGGTGGCTCCTTCCTCCTCGCCGACACGCCGGAGCTTCGGCGGCAGGCGGGACTGGCCGGCATCACGATCGAACCCATCGACAACGGCCGCCTCGGTCAGATTCGGGCCGAGATCGCGTCGAACAACATGGAAGCAGTGCCGCTCGAGAAAGCGCCGAAGATCGCGGTGTATCGTCCGTCCGAAGAATTGCCGTGGGACGACGCGGTGACCCTCGCGCTCAACTATGCCGGCATTCCGTACACCTCCGTCTACGACGACGAGGTGGAGCACGGCGACCTCTCGAAATACGACTGGTTGCACCTTCATCACGAGGACTTCACCGGCCAGCTCAACAAGTTCTATCTGAGCTATCGCGATGCCCCGTGGTTCATCGACCTGCTCCAGAAAAACACGGCCGAAGCCAAGCGGCTCGGCTTCGCGAACATCCCGGCGCTCAAGAAGGACGTCGCGGACAAGATTCGTGAGTTCGTGGACCGCGGCGGTTTTCTGTTCGCGATGTGCGGCGCCACCGAGACGCTCGAGCTGGCGATCGCCGGCAAGAACGTCGACATCGCCCAGAGCTTTCTCGACGGGACACCGATGGATCCCGACGCCGACCGCAAGATGGACTGGAAGCGCGCGATGGCGTTCCGCGACGCCCACCTCGAGCAGTCGCCGTTCGTGAACGCGATGAGCGACATCGACGGCCATCAGGTCAACGTCCCCGGTCGCCAGCAGCCCCTCGGCACCTTCACGCTCTTCAACTTCTCGGCGAAGTTCGATCCGGTGCCGTCGATGCTGGTGCAGAATCATCGTGCCGTGATCAACGACTTCTACGGCGTGACGACGAGCTTCAACAAGGCGGTCCTCAAGCCCGGCGACATCATCCTGGCGAACGAGGAAGGTGCGCCGTGGGTCAAGTACATCCACGGCGACTACGGGAAGGGAACGTGGACCTTTTACGGCGGCCACGATCCCGAAGACCCGCGTCACGCCATCGGCAATCCGCCAACGGATCTTTCATTGTTCAAGAATTCGCCGGGCTACCGGCTCATTCTCAACAACGTGCTGTTCCCCGCGGCGAAGAAGAAGCCGTTAAAAACCTGAGCCCGACGCCACCGGTCCGCCAAGCAGCGGACGAATGCGCCAGATCTCGTAATTGCCGGCCGCTTTCGAGCTGAAGTAGAGATAGCCGTCGGACGACCACGACGGATGATCGTCGTCGTTCTTGCCGCGCGTGAGCTGGGTCTGCTGCGTGCCGTCCGAGTGCATCGCCCAGATGTTGCGCGCGCCGTCGCGCGTCGAGACGTACGCCAGATACTTGCCGTCGCTCGACCACGCCGGAAACTCATTGTTGAACTCCTCGCCCGACGTGAGCTGCGTGACCTGGCCGCCGAAGCTCAGATCGATCGTGAAGATCTGACGATGCTGGCCCACGAGTCGCTCGTACGCGAGTCGCTTTCCATCGGGCGACCAGCGCGGGTACTCGCCCTCGGCGAAGATCGTGAACGATGATCCGTCGGTGTTGATGGTCGCGAGCGTGTGCGTTCCGACGAAATCCTTTTGACCGGGCTTTGGCCGATCGAGTGTCGTCACGAACGCGATCTTCTTTCCATCGGCGCTGACGTCGGGCGTCGTCTCGTACTCGCCCGCGGTGCTCGGCGTGAGAAACGTCATGCCCGACGCGTTGCCCGCGATCGACGAGCGCACCAGACGCGAGGTGCCCGTGCGCGTCGTCACGTACACGAAGTTCGAGTTGTCCGGATACCACGACGCTTCGCCTGCCGCGCGCTCCGAGACCAGCGTGCGGCCTGGTTTGTTGATGTCCACCTTGACGATGCTGAACCGGTCGTCGCCGAGCTTCGAATCGTCGCGCACGTGCAGGAGCAGCATGCTGCCGTCCGGCGACGGGCGCGGCCAGAAGTGTGCTTGCGGTCCCGTCACGATGCGGCTGAGCTCCGCCGCGTTGCCGGTGACCACCGGATGCGCGACGTCAGGGGTGGGCGAGGGGCTGCCGCAGGCGGCGAGTGCGGCAACGAGGACAAGCGGCACGACATGGACGGCACGCATGATTTCCTCCGGCATCGAACCGGTGAGTGATGCGGAATAGTCGGACGGCCGCGTCCGTCGTGACATGGGCAGATCACGCTATCTGCGAGGTGCGCTATCGGTTAATTTTCGGGTGTATGCCCCCCTCCGTCGCAGCCGATCCAGCCGCCCGGCTGAGCCCCAAGGCTGCCGTCGCCGTTCGCGCGGCCATTCGGCTGGCAGGCGGCCGCGAGGTGTGCTTCGTCGGCTCCATCGACGGCGAAGGCGTCGTGCAGACGGTTCGCACGGTGGCGCGCGGCGATTCGAGCTGCGTGCTCGCGCTCCCCGGCTTCGCCAATCGCGGCGAGATGCTCATCCACAACCACCCGTCGGGAAACCTCTCGCCATCGGGGCCCGACCTCGATGTTGCCGCGCGACTTCACGACGACGGGATTGGGTTCGCGATCGTCGACAACGGCGCAACCGAGCTGTATGTCGTCGTCGAAGTGCCGGCGGCGCGCTCGCTATCGTCCATCGCGCCGGACGCCATCGCGCGTGATCTGGGACCTGATGGGCTCATCGCGCGCCAGCACGCGCGGTACGAGGACCGTCCAAGCCAGCGCGCCATGGCCGCCGAAATCGCGCGCGCCTACAACGACGGCGGCGTCGCGCTCCTCGAGGCAGGAACGGGCGTCGGCAAATCGCTCGGCTACCTCGTTCCGGCGCTCCGATGGGCACACGCGAACAACGAGCGCACGATCGTGTCAACGAACACGATCAACCTGCAGGAGCAGCTCGTCGGCAAGGATCTGCCGTTTCTTGCCCGCGCGCTCGACGATCAGAAGGTGCGCTTCGCGCTGCTCAAGGGCTGGCGCAACTATCTGTGCCTCGTGCGGCTCGAGCAGGCGCGCGCCTCCGGCAACGCGCTGTTCGAGGACGGGCTGCAGCAGGAGCTCGACGCCATTCAGCAATGGTCGGAGCGCACGCGCGACGGCTCGCTGAGCGATCTCACGGTCGCCCCGCGCGCCGAAGTGTGGGACGAAGTGTCGGCCGAGCCGGACATCTGCCAGCGCGCGCGCTGTCCCGTGTACTCGAAGTGCTTCCTGTTTCAGGCGCGCAAGCAGGCGGCGGAAGCGGACGTGATCGTCGTCAACCATCACTTGCTGCTGTCTGATCTCGCGGTGCGGCGCGTGTCGGGCAACTGGGGCGAAGCCGCGGTGCTGCCCGCGTACACCCGACTGGTGATCGACGAAGGCCACCATCTCGAGGATGCCGCCGCCGCGCACCTTGGCTCGACGGTGTCTCGCCGTTCGCTGCAGCGACTGTTCAATCGGCTCGATCGCCGCGGCAAGGGATTGCTCAGCGCACTGATCGCGCGCTTGTCGTCGTCGAACGATCTGCTCAGCGTCGCCAGTCTCGATCTCGTCGGCTCGCGATTGTCGCCGGGCGTGCACGCGGTGCGCGACAAGAGCGCGCTGCTCTTCGATCTGCTCGATACGTTCCTGCAGGAGAGCGGCGAGTCCGTCGTGCGGCTCACCGAGGAGTTTGCCGGCCATCCGATCTGGCGCGCCGGCTTGCGCGTCGCGCTGCAGGACACGACGAACGAGATCGACCTCCTTGCCGAAGGATTGCAGCTCGTGCGCGAGCGCATCGAGGGAGGAAAGCGGCCCGACGATTCCGTGATGCCGCTGTTGAACGAGATGCGCGCCGTCACGCGCCGGCTGCAATTGGCGGGTGATGGTCTCAAGGCCGCACTCGATCCTGGTCCCGGCGCGGGCACGGTTCGCTGGATTGAAGCGAAGGGCCGCGATCGCGCCGTCAGCGTCTCCACCGTGCCGCTCGATCTCGCGCCGATTCTGCGCGAGGATCTGTTCAAGCGCGCCGAGACGACGGTGGTGACGAGCGCCACGCTCACGGCCGACGGCAAGTTCGATTTCCTGAGCGCGCGGCTCGGCCTGAACGATCCGGAGCTCGAGCCGCGCACCGGCGTGTTTCCATCGCCATTCAAGTATCGTGATCAGGCGCTGCTCGCCATCCCGAGCGACATCCCCGCGCCAAATGTGAATCCGAGTTCACATTTTGCCGCCGTCGCGCGTGCGACGTTCGATCTCGCCAACGCGGCGAACGGCGGCATGTTCGTGTTGTTCACCAGCCACAAGGACGTGCGCGCGATGGCGAGCGAGCTGCGGGCGCGGGGCGCCGACCGCCGCTGGCCGCTCCTGGTGCACGGTGAAGAATTGCGCGACCAACTGCTCGCGCGTTTTCGCGATTCGGGCGGCGCCGTCCTGCTCGGCACCGCGTCGTTCTGGGAAGGGGTGGACGTACCCGGCGACGCATTGCGGGCGCTGTTGATCGCGAAACTGCCGTTCCGCGTGCCGACCGAGCCGATCACGGCCGCGCACTGCGAGGCGATCGAGTCGCGCGGCGGCGATGCGTTCAAGGAATACATGCTGCCCCACGCCGCGTTACGATTGAAGCAGGGCTTTGGCCGTCTCGTGCGCACCGCGGCCGATCGGGGCGTCGTGGTGCTGGCCGATCCGCGTGTCGTGACGAAGAATTACGGCCGCGGATTGCTGGAGGGCCTGCCGCCGGCGCGGCGCATCGTGGGACGCTGGACCGAGCTCCTCGAAACCATCAACTCCTTCTACCAGCAATGATCCTCAGAAACGCGGAATTCCGAGCGCAGGCGCGTAACGCCCAGGTGAGGAACAATGGCTAATCGTCCGGGCAAGATCGTCTGTGTCGGCCGCAACTACGTCGACCACGCCAAGGAACTGGGCAATGATGTTCCGAAAGAGCCACTAATTTTTCTCAAGCCGCCCTCGAGCGTGATCGGGAACGGCGATTCCATCGTGTTGCCGCCTGAATCACAGCAGATCGAATACGAGGGCGAGATCGCGGTGATCATCGGAAAGCGTCTGCGGCGCGTAAACTCTGAGGACGCGCGCGGGGCCATACAGAGCGTCGTGGCCGTCAACGACGTGACCGCACGCGATCTTCAGCGCGCCGAGTCGCAGTGGACGCGGGCCAAGGGGTTTGACACCTTTTGTCCCATCGGGGAACCGGCGGCTCCCCCCGCAGATTTTCGTGACCTGGAAGTGGTGACACGCGTGAACGGTGTGGAACGTCAGCGAGGCAAGGCATCGGACATGGTCTTCTCCATTCCGGACGTGCTCGCCTACATCTCGAACGTGATGACACTCGAGCCGGGCGATCTCGTCTGCACGGGTACGCCGGCCGGCGTGGGGAAACTCTCGCCGGGGGACGAGGTAGAAGTTGAGATCGTCGGCGTGAGCCGTGTGAAGAACCCAGTCGCCAAGGACGCGTAGTGCCGAAGCTCGCCGGTCGTTTTCAGACGTTGCCCGAGTATCCGTTGGCGACGATACCGCAGAAGAAGCGCGAGCTCCTCGCGCGCGGCGTCGACGTCATCGACCTGGGCGCGGGCGATGCGGACCTGGCACCGCCGCCCAAGGCGATCGCGGCGCTGGCCAAGGCGTCGGAAACGCCGGCGATGCAACGTTACGGCTTCGGAATGGGCCTCGTGGCCTATCGCGAGGCCGTGTCCGCGTGGATGCAGAAGCGCTTCGGGCTCTCCTTCAATCCGATGACCGAGATCGTGCCGCTCATCGGCTCGAAAGAAGGCATCTCGCACCTGGCGCTCGCGTATCTCGAGCCGGGGACGACGGCCATCATCCCCGAGCCCGGGTACAACGCCTATCAGGGCGGAACGATGCTCGCGAGCGGCACGCCGTATCGCTACGCGTTGCGGCCGCGCACGAACTTCCTGATCGATCTCGACGAGATCCCGGCCGACGTCCTGCGCTCGACGAGAGTTCTTTATTTAAATTATCCGAATAATCCGACGGCGGCGATCGCCCCGCGGGACTATCTCGAGCGGATCGTGCGGCAGTGCCGCGAGCGGGACATTCTGCTCGTGTTCGACAACGCGTACTCCGAGCTCGCGTTCGACGGCTATGTGCCCCCGTCGATCTTCGAGATCGACGGCGCGCGCGACGTCGCGATCGAGTTCCATTCGCTGTCCAAGACGTACAATATGACCGGCTGGCGCTGCGGCTGGGCCGCCGCCGCGCCGGAGATCACGTCGGTGCTGACCAAGGTCAAGTCGTTCACCGACACCGGCCAATTCATGGCGGTGCAAGCGGCGGGCGTCGCGGCCATCGAGAGCTACGACGAATTTCTGCCGGGCAATCTCGCCACGTTCCAGGCGCGGCGTGACGCCGCCGTCCAGGCGTTCCGCGCCGCGGGCTTCGACTGTGAAACGCCGCGCGCCACGATGTATCTGTGGATTCCGCTGCCCGAGGGAATCGCCAGCGCGGCGTTCGCCGATCGCCTGCTCGACGAGGAAGGGGTGGTCGTCATGCCGGGATCGGGCTTCGGCGCGGGCGGGGAAGGATTCTTCCGCATCTCGTTCATCACGTCGCCGGAGCGCATCGCCGAAGCGGCGCGGCGCGCCGGGCGGATACTCGCGGCCATGACCGGTGTAACGGGCGTGACCGGCCACGAGCCTGCCGCCGCCGGAGCCGCCGTCTGATGAACGCGCGGCTGTTCGGACCGCGAGAAGATCGCAAGACGTCGATCGTCGTGTCGGTCGTGGTGCACGTGGTCGTGATCGCGCTCATCGCGTCGATCACCTTCACGTACCCGATCGCCTCGCTGTTCAACAATCGCGATCTCACACCGGCCGAACGCATTCACTATCTGCAGGTTCGGCCGGCGCCCGCGGCGCCGCTCGGCACGACCGAGGTGAAGGCCAAGCCCAAGAAAGTAGTTGTCGCGCCGCCGCCGCTCGTCGCGCCGACCAGCATTCCGACGGAGATTCCTCCCGCGCCGGCTGTGGCGACTCCGCCTGCCGGCAACCCATTGGGTGTCGTCGGCGGGACGGGAACGGCGCCCGCGGGCATGGCCACGGGCGTCGAGCCCGCGATGCCCGATCCGCGCATCGAGTTGCGGCCGAACACGCTTCGCGTGCCGATGTCGATGGCGGCGCGCAACGACAGCGCGGTGAAGGCGATCTATCTCGCGTACCGCGAAGCCGAGGTCGAGGCCGAAGCGCACGCCGGCCGCAGTCCCAAGGACTGGACGTTCGAGCGTAACGGCGGGAAGTACGGGCTCGACTCGTCCTATATCTACCTTGGCCGCTTCAAGATTCCGTCGGCGATCCTTGCCGCGCTGCCGTTCAACTTCGGCGGCGCCGACGGCGCCGAGATCATGCGCAGCCGCAATGCGGAGTGGATTCGGAACGACATCTACACGCATTCGCAGGGCTTGAGCGAGGACGACTTCCGGGCCGCCGTGCGGCGGATTCGCGAACGCAAGGACCGCGAGAAGCGCGAAGCGGAAGAGGCGAAAGCCAAGGCGCAGCCGATCGTGCCGTGACGGGCAGGTTCGTTTCCCACGACGTGAAAAAATGCCAGTGCTCATATATGAGAACTGGCATTATCATTTTCTAACCATGACTCAGGAAACGGGCGTCGCGTCCTCGGCCGGCATCGACGGCGGCGGCTCCTGCTCCCAGAACGGACGGAAGACGCCGCACACCACGCCGAGCGCCGCGTAGTCGTCGTGCGGCCCGACTTCGATCGACCGCTCGCCGTCGTCCGCGGGCTCGAGCACGACCGCCGAGCCCTGGTGGCGCAGCGTCTTGATCGTCGCGTCGTCGCCCAGGCGCGCCGCGATGATGTCGCCGTCCTTCGGAATGGCGCGCGGGCTCACCATCACGAAGTCGCCCTCGAGAATGCCGCGGCCGACCATGCTGTCGCCCTTCACCTTGAGGAAGTACACGTCGTCGCCCGGCAGGAAACGCCGGTCGACCGTGATGAATCCCTTCCGATTCTCCGGCATGAGCGTCGGCTCGCCGGCGTGAATCTTCCCGTAATACGGAATCGGCTGTGTCGCTCCGGCCGCCGCGAAGCCGATCAGACGCACTCCGCGCGAACGCGACTCGTCGCGCTCGATGAATCCCTTGTTCTCGAGGGAATGGAGCAGGTCCGAGACGGTCTTGGTCGACTTGATCCGGAATTTCCGCGCGATCTCGCGGATGCTTGGCTGATAGGTGTTCTCAGCCAGAAAGTCTATCATGTAGTGATAGACTTTCCGTTCCAGCTGCGTGAGTGGCTCCGCCATGGACTTGCCCCCGTCGTACCACTATGAAGACGCCGGGCCTCTGCATCGGAGGGCCCGGCGTAGCTCGTGGCCCTAATGTACGGTAGCGTGCCGTCCGCGGTCAACGCTCCTCGTCAAGCGTTTCCAGTGATGTAACGCACCGCGGTCTGAATCCGTTCCAAAGAGCGTGTTCGACCGAGCAACGTCAATACGTCGAAGATGCCGGGACTGGCGCTCAAGCCCGTCAGAGCGACCCGGAGCGGGCCGAACAGTTTTCCCACGGCGAGTCCGCGCGATTCAGCCAGGGATCGCAGGGCGCCTTCCAGGCTCGGGGCCGACCAATCATCCAGCGATTCCAACGTCGCAGCCGCCGCCCGCAACACGTCCGCGCTCGCGTCCCGGTCCTTCCACGCCTTCGCGGCTGCCTCCGGCTCGTACGTGATCGATACGCTGAGAAAGGGTGCGGACTGCCGAACCATGTCGTGCAACGTGCGCGATCGAACCTTCAACACATCGATGAGCGCGTCCAGATCCCTTTCGTCCAATAACCGAGCCTGTTCCCCGAGATCCGAGTCGCCGAGCTCCCGGAGAAACAAGGGGCGCAGCTCGGACGCGGGCATCATCGCGAGATGCTGCCCGTTCATCCACTCCAGCTTCTGCATGTCGAACACGGCGGCGTTCTTCGACAGGTGCTCGGTGCTGAACAGATCGATCATCTGCCGCACCGTCATGACCTCGATGTCATTGCCGGGCGACCATCCGAGCAGCGCGATGAAGTTGAGCATCGCCTGCGGCAGAATGCCCATGTTCTGATAGTCGCTCACCGCGACGGCGCCGCGGCGCTTGCTCAGCTTCTTGCCATCGGATCCGTGAATGTTCGGCAGGTGCGCGAATTCCGGCAGCGCCGCCCCGAGGGCTTCGTAAAGCAGGATTTGCTTGGGCGTGTTGGACACATGATCGTCGCCGCGCATCACGAGCGTGATGCGCATGGCGATGTCGTCCGATACCACTGCAAGATTGTAAATCGGCGTCCCGTCCGAGCGAAGGATGATGAAATCCCCTTCGCCGATGTCGGCGTTCGCGAACGTGATCTTGCCCTTCACGAGATCCGTCCACGACGTGACGCCGCCTGGCATGCGAAACCGAATGACGAACGGCGTTCCCGCGGCGACGCGGCGCTCGACGTCGTCGGCAGCCAGGCGATCGCATCGTCCGTCGTAGCGGAACGCATCGCCGCGTGCCTCAGCCGCTTTGCGCTGCTCGTCGAGCTCCTGCGGAGTGCAGAAGCACCGATACGCTTTCCGCTCGTCCAGGAGGCGCTTCGCATCGGCCTGGTGACGCGCGAGGTTCGCGCCCTGGTATACGACCTCTTCGTCCCACAAGAGGCCGAGCCACTCCATGCCGTCGAAGATGGCGCGGGTGCTTGCTTCGGTGCTTCGGGCCCGGTCCGTATCCTCGATGCGCAGCAAGAACTGGCCGCCATAGTGCTTGACGTACAGCCAGTTGAAGAGGGCCGTTCGAGCGCCGCCGACGTGGAGGTAGCCGGTCGGCGACGGTGCGAAGCGCAGTCGGTGCGTCATGGCGGGAAAGCTATCAGCGTCCTGTCAGGTCAGCGTGGCGTTTGGGCGTCGCACGCGGCCGAAGCACGAAGAGCCCGCCGGCGGCGGGCTCTTCGAGTTGTCATATCAGCGTTCGTGCTGCTCCAAAGGACGGGAAGGGAGGGATTCGAACCCTCGATACAGGTTTAAGCCCGTATGGCGGTTTAGCAAACCGCTGCCTTCAGCCACTCGGCCACCTCCCCCCGACCACGCTCTGCGCGGCTAGACGGCTCGCAAGTGCTTGCCGCTGAAGCAATTTATCGGTCGTGGCGGAGTCCGCACAAGTGTTACGGGGTGTTGCGGGGTGTCGCCGGGTGTCGCCGGGTGTCGCCGGGTGTCGCCGGGTGTTACGAGGCCCGCGCGCGACCAGTCGACCGTTCATATGCTGAGACTTCTCTACGCCGTCTTCATCCTGTCGGGCGCGGCGGGGCTGATCTACGAATCGATCTGGACCCGCTACCTCGGCCTGTTTGTTGGGCACAGCGCGTACGCGCAGGTCCTGGTGCTCGTCATCTTCCTTGGCGGCATGTCGATCGGTGCGTTGCTCGTTGGACGCCGCAGCGAGCGGCTGACGCGGCCGCTCTACTGGTACGCGATCGTCGAGCTGGTCACGGGCCTCATCGGTCTCGTTTTTCACGACGTCTTCGTCTCCGTGACCGGCTTTGCGTATGCGACCGTGTTTCCGGCCGCGGGACTGGGGCCGATGCAGACGATCGCCAAATGGGGTCTCGCAGCGCTGCTGATTCTGCCGCAATCGATTCTGCTCGGCATGACGTTCCCGCTCATGAGCGCGGGCGTCGTGCGTCGCATTCCGCAATCGGCCGGACGCGCGCTGTCGATGTTATACTTTGCTAATAGTCTCGGCGCCGCGGGTGGCGTGCTGCTCGCGGGGTTCTGGTTGGTCGCCGTCGCCGGGTTGCCCGGAACGCTGATCGTCGCCGCGATGATCAACATCGTGGTCGCCGGTGTCGTGATCGTCGCGATTCGCTCGCGCGCGACGGAAGGCGACGCGGCGCTGCCGCCCGCGGTGGCGCCGAGCGCGACGAACGATGCGTCGCGGCCCACGCTCTGGCGCCTGCTGCTCATCGTCAGTTTTGGCACGGCGCTCTCGAGCTTCATCTATGAGATCGGCTGGATACGCATGCTGGCGCTCGTGCTGGGAAGCGCGACGCATTCGTTCGAACTGATGCTGTCGGCGTTCATTCTCGGGCTCGCGCTCGGCGCCTTCTGGGTGCGTCGCCGCGCGGACGCGGGAGGAAATTCGCTCCGTCTGCTCGGCATGGTGCAACTGGCGATGGGGTCGCTCGCGATCGCGACGCTGCCGGTGTATCTGCACTCGTTCTATTGGATGGTGGATCTCATCGCCGCGTTCGCGAAGACGCCGCAGGGATACACGTTCTTCAGCATCGCGCGGTACGCGCTGTGTCTGTCGGTCATGCTGCCGGCAACGTTCTGCGCGGGCATGACGCTGCCGCTCATCACGCGCTTGCTCGTTGGTGTCGGCGTGGGCGAGCGCGCGATCGGCCAGGTGTATGGTGTGAACACGTTCGGCTCCATCGTCGGCGCGGGCCTCGCGGGATTGGTGCTGATGCCGCTGCTCGGCCTCAAGTGGCTGCTGGTCGCCGGCGCGTCGATCGATCTCGCGCTCGGCGTGGTGCTGCTGGCTACCGAGTGGCGCGGGATGATGCGCACCGCGCGCGCGACGTGGATGCCGAGGATCGCGCTGGCGGGTGCGGCCGCGCTCGCGCTCGTCGCGATCGCGGTGCGCGCGGACTTCGATCCGACGATGTTGACGAGCGGCGTGTACCGCTACGGCGGCGTGCAGGCGCCGCACTCGCGCACGATTCTCTTCTACAAGGACGGACGCACGGCGACGGTGAGCGTACGCCGCATTCCCGAGACGGGCGGCTACACGCTCGGCACGAATGGAAAACCGGACGGCTCGCTGGGGCCCGAGTGGCTCGACACGACGCGAACATATCCGATCGGTCCGTTCACGCACGATGCGCCGACGCAGCTGTTCGTTCCGCTGGTTGCGCTGGCGCACGCACCGCGGGCACGCACCGCCGCGGTGATCGGCTTCGGCACGGGGATGACGACGCACGCGCTGCTTGGCAGTCCCGCGCTCACGCAGGTCGTAACGATCGAGATCGAGCCCGAGATGATTCACGCTTCGCGCGAGTTCTATCGCGCGAATCACCGCGCGTACGACGATCCGCGTTCGACGTTCGCGATCGATGACGCGCGCGCCTATTTCGCGGCGAGCGGCCGCAAGTTCGATCTCATCGTCTCCGAGCCGTCCAACCCGTGGGTGTCCGGCGTATCCGGGCTGTTCACCACGGAGTTTTACGGCCGCATCAGCACGTACCTCGCGAAGGGCGGCGTGTTCGCGCAGTGGCTGCACCTCTACGAGATCGACGACGGCTTGGTGCTCGGCGTGCTCACGGCGCTATCGCAGCACTTCCCGACCTATTCGATTTTTCAGATCTCGGGCCGCGACATCCTGATTGTGGCGACGACTGAAAAGCAGCTGCCGGCGCCCGATTGGTCGATCTTCAAATTTCCGATGGTGCAGGAGGATCTTCGTCACGTGTGGCCGATCACGCCGCTGACGATGGAGACACTGCGCATGGCCGACGAACACTCGCTCGCCCCACTCGTGCGCGAGGCCGGCGACGCGAACTCGGATTTCTATCCGACGCTCGATCTCAATGCCGAGCGCGCGCGGTTCATGGAGAGTCAGGCGACGGGGTTCGCCGGATTGCCGGCGGGCCGAGTCAACATCGCGGCGATGGTGGACCGCCGGCGCATCGGTCTCGGCGACTCGTACGCCGTGGTGGATGGCGTGCCGCGCCTCCAGGCGATGGCGATCGCGGCGGCCATGCGCAATCGAGATCCGCGTGCGGGCCCACTCGCGTCGGCCGCGGCATCGCGACTGCAAGCGTTCGACGAGGCCATGGCCGCCGGCCAGGTGCCGCTCGACTGGCGTGCGTGGACAGCCTCCTTCGAGCAAGTCGAAGCGGCCGTGCACGGCGGAATGGCGGGTGTCGCAGATTCGGCGTTCTACGCTCGGACGCGGGCCTTTCTCGCGCGCACCAACGCACCGCCGCCCCCGCGCGCCGCGGTCGATTTCCTCCACGGACTGGCGGTGTGGGACTTCGCGGAGTCGGCGCGCGCCGCTGATGTCTTGATGCCCGCCGCCGCGAACGGCGATCTCTGGCTCAATCCCGACGATCTGCGTGACGGGGTCGTGATCTCGGAGTTGCGCGTCGGCAATCGCCGCGCGGCGGCCGACGCGTTCAAGCTGTTGATGCGGAGCTCGTCGCGAAGCATTACGGACTTGCGAACGCGGCTGCTCTATTCGTACATCGCCGATACCAGCGCGTCGACGGTGGCGCAGCGGTAGTCTCTATGTTTCGGCATGGCACATCCGGCAGTGTTCTTCGGGCCGCCGCGCGATCCCAACGCGCCGCGGCCCGCGTTGCGCGAGCGGCTCAAGGCGCTGCGTCTCGTGCCGTGGCTGCTGCGACTGGTGTGGGAGACGCATCGGCCGTACACCGCGGCGATGATCGCGCTCCGCCTCGTTCGGTCGGCGGTGCCGGTGGCGAACCTGTGGGTGGCGAAGCTGATCATCGACGAAGTGATCATGCTCGCGCAGCGCGGCGGCCCGACGCGGCATTTGTGGATGCTCGTCGCGCTCGAGATGGGCATTGTCGTGGTCAGCGAGCTGCTCGCACGCCTGTCGGGACTGATCGAAGGGTTGCTGGGCGATCTGTTCACGAATCGCGTGAGCATTCGGATCATGGAGCATGCGGCCACGCTCGACCTGTATCAGTTCGAGGATCCGCAGTTCTACGACCATCTCGAGCGCGCGCGGCAGGGGACAACCGGCCGCATGGCGCTCCTGGCGCAGTTGTTGGGTATGGCGCAGAGCTTCCTCACGCTGTCGTCGTTGAGCGTGGCGATCGCGGCGCAGGCGCCGTGGTTATTGGCGCTCCTGGTGGTCGCCGTGATGCCGAGTTTCATTGGTGAGACACGATTCGCGGCGATGTCGTATTCGCTGATGTTTCGGCGTACGCCGGCGCGCCGGCAGTTGGACTATGTGCGCTACGTCGGCGCCAGCGACGAGACGGCAAAGGAGGTGCAGCTCTTCGGGCTCGCGCCGTGGCTCATCGCGCGATATCGGGCTCTCGCCGATCGCTTTTACGACGAGAATAAATCCCTGGCCGTTCAGCGGGCCCTGGTCGGCTCCGCGCTGTCGCTGATCGGCACGCTCGGCTATTACGGCGCGTACGTGATCGTGCTCGTGCGGGCCGTGGCGGGTGCGATCTCGATCGGCACGCTCACGTTTCTGGCGTCCTCGTTCCGCCAGAGCCGAGACCTGATTCAAGGTCTGTTGATGTCGGCCAGTGGTATTTATGAGCAAACGTTATATCTAAAAGACTTATACGACTTCTTTGAAATGCGGCCGACCGTCGTGAATCGCCCCGGTGCGCCAGCCGTGCCGCGGCCGATTCGTCAGGGCTTCGAGTTTCAGGACGTCGGCTTCCGGTATCCGGGGAGCGAGCGTTGGGCGGTTCGGCATCTGACGTTCACCCTGCGTCCCGGTGAACGGGTGGCTCTGGTGGGCGAGAACGGCGCCGGCAAGACGACGCTCACCAAGCTCCTTGCCCGCCTCTACGACCCGAGCGAAGGTCGCGTGCTGCTCGACGGTGTCGATTTGCGCGAGTACGACCTCGCGACCGTCCGCCAGGCGATCGGCGTCATCTTTCAGGACTTCGTGCGCTACGACATGCGCTTCGACGAGAACGTGGGCGTCGGCGAAGTCGAAGCGGTGCGCAGCTATCTCGACGCGGAGACGACGTCCACCGACGAACCGCCGCCGGGACCGATTACACTTGCCGCCGAGAAGTCGCTCGCCGCGTCGCTCTTGCCGCGTCTGGCCGGAGGCTACCGCCAGATGCTCGGCCGCCGGTTCGAGCGCGGCGTGGATTTGTCCGGCGGCGAATGGCAGAAGGTAGCGTTGGCGCGCGCCTACATGCGCGATGCACAGGTGCTCATTCTCGACGAGCCGACCGCGGCGCTCGACGCGCGCGCCGAGTATGACGTCTTCGTGCGATTCAATCAGCTGATGGCGGGCCGGATGGCCGTCGTCATCTCGCATCGCTTCTCGACGGTGCGCATGGCGGACCGCATCATCGTGCTGAAGAACGGCGAGATCGTGGAGCAGGGAACCCACGTGGATCTGGAAGCGAACGGCGGCCTGTATGCGGAGTTGTTCCACATGCAGGCCGCCGGGTATCGCTGAGCACTGATCGATCGCGATCAGACGGGAGACATCAGCCGCGACGATCGCCGCCGCCCATACGCTCGCGCATCATGTTGTCCGTGTCTTCCTTGAGCTTCGCCAGAATTTCCTTCGCCTTGGCTTGCTGCTCGGGAGTGAACGACGCGGTGGCTTCCGTGGCCGAGGCGTCGTAGTTCGCGGAGATCTGCTGCAGCGTGGCGTGCAGCAGCGATCCGGCTTCGCGCACCTTGCCGCGCGACTCATCCGACGTGCTCTGCGAAGCCTGCTTGATCTCGTGCACGAGCGAGTCCACGGACTTGAGCAGCTGTTCGTTCTGCTTGTGGAGCGCATTCTCGCGCTCCTTGAGCGCGTTCATCTGTTCGTCGCTCAGCTTGAGATCCTTGTGCTTGTCGATCAGGCGCTTGATCGGGCTCACGTCTTCGACGTCGCGCACGCGGAGCGTGGGTCCGCTCGGCGTGTTGTCTTTGTCGTCCATGAGCGGCGTGTGCTTGTCGGCCTGCGAGCGGCCGCCTTTCTGTGCGAAGGAGGCAGTGGGGAGCGCGACGAGCGCGGCGAATAGGAGAGCCTTTCGGATCATGCGAAGCTCCGGTTCGGGAGAGGAAGAAGGTGCGCGAGCCACGGAGCGCGAGGGATTCGAACCCCCAAGTCCTTGCGGACGCCGGTTTTCAAGACCGGTGCAATAGCCATTCTGCCAGCGCTCCCACCGCCAAAATGTAATGATCGCCGCGCTAAGCTGCGAAGCCGCGCGGCGATCGTCCATGGGCCCTCGAACGGCGATCCTACTTCGTTTTCGGGCCGGCCTTTGTTCCCGCTTTTGCGCCGGGCTTGCTGAGCGAATCCGTCTTGGCGGCCGCCGGCGGCGCGGCAGGGGCAGGCAGTTGCTGCGAGCGCGTCGTATCGCCGACCGGCAACGAGAACTCGGCTTCGGCCGGACGAAGCAGGTCGTCGAGACGCACGACGGTCGCGATGTGCTTCGACATGCCGAACACGTTCTGCGCTTCCTGCAGCTTCCCTTGGGACTTGAGCGCTTCCGCGAGCTCGATGCCGGTCGCGACATAGAGATACGGAATGCCGACCGACGGGCGATCGATCCAGTCCCCGCTGTTGATCACCGACTGCGGGCCCTTGAACACGCTCCGCCACAGCGAGTCGCTGCGCGGCACGTCGAGCCAACCGTCGCCCTGCACATACACCGTGTCCTTCGCGGCACCGGCAGCCGGCGGCATGATGAGCTTCGAGGCCAAACCCTGCGTCAACGTGTTGTCGCCTAGCCCGAGCGATCGCGCGTAGCTGCCCGACGTCCGCGCGAAGTAGATCGGCCGCTCCGGCCACGCGTCCTGAATCATGCGCAGCACGAACAGGTCGGCGCGCTGCAGCACGCCGTGATCGAGGTTCTGCGGATTGATCGTCGCCTTGAGATTGCCCGACGTGAACGACATGGGGCTGTTGAGCGGATAGTAGGCCGGAACGGAATCCGCCTCGAGCATCGACATCTTGATCGGCGGACCCTTCGGCTTCACCCACTGCTGATTGCGATACAGCGCCGGCCCCTTCGCCGCATCGTAGTCGAACTGCGGACGGCGAATGATCTGCCGCACGTACCAGTCGGTGTTCAGCAGCGACGTATTCGCAACGATGACATCCCGCCGAATACCTTCGACTTCCTGCGCGTACCAGAGCGGGAAGGTGTCATTATCGCCCACCGTGACCAGCACACCGTATGGCTCGACCGAATTGAGCATGTCCGCGGCGAAATCCGCCGTATCACGATGTCCCGCGCGCGACGCCCAATGCCAATTCGCGAAGAGCGGTACGATCGCGAGCAGGAGCACGGGCGAGCTGTATCGCCACGCGGTGTCCCGCGGCATCGTGACGGTGTCGCGTCCAACCTTCACCGATTCGGTGCCGAACATCG
The DNA here is from genome assembly GCA_035606695.1 of Gemmatimonadaceae bacterium. Classification (NCBI taxonomy): domain Bacteria; kingdom Pseudomonadati; phylum Gemmatimonadota; class Gemmatimonadia; order Gemmatimonadales; family Gemmatimonadaceae; species Gemmatimonadaceae bacterium. Next base: position 119,565 of record DATNEW010000041.1, on the reverse strand, counting down.
ACGCGAGCGACTCCCACACGAAGAGCAAACCCAGCGACGCCCACACGCCCCACGCCGAGAAGCTCCAGATGAAGAAGTAGTCTCGGTCGCGCACTTCGTGCGGTAATTGCGAGTTGGGATCCTGCGACGCGCCGAGCTTGAAGTTCAGGTAATAAATCAGCGCCAGCGTCATCGTGAACATCAACGAACCGAAGTACCAGAAACTTCGTCGATCGCGCTGGAAGTGAACCCACCCGCCGAACAAGCCAAGCACCAGGAACGCCGCCGCGAACAACGCCTGCATGAACTGATGTTGATCGTGCGCGTCGCGAATCCACTGCCACTTGAAGTACATCCACCACATGCCGAGCTGGTCGACGAACGGCGCCTGCCGTTCGCTCAAGTCCGGCTTGCCGTACTGGCCGCGGTTGAAGTTGTACTCGAACGCATCGAGGGTGCCTTTCGAGAACGTGCACGAGAGCTCGAGCTTCGTGCGGCATGCAGTCGGTTCGCCTTCGTTGATGGCGGGGAAGTAGGCGGCGCGAATCGGCTGCGTCGCGAACGGCGTGAGGCCGAGCACGATCGCGCCCACACACGCGAGCAGCAGTTTCCAGCGGAAGATCGTACGCGGGCGCCGCACCAGCACGGCGAGGCCCACCGCCGGCGCCGCGAGCATGCCGGCCATGTGATTCGCGTACCCCAGACCGAGGATGTACGCCACGAGCACGAGAAAGCGATCCGCCTTCCTTCCGTCGGGATCATCCGACCAGCGGATCATCACCCACGAGATGACCGCAAGTCCGACCAGCGAGACGGTATACACCTTCTCATTCACGACGGACTGGTTCCAGACGGTGAACGCGGTGGCGCCGATCAGCGCGCCGAGCACTGCGCCGAGTACGCGCTGCCAATACTTCGGAAACCAGGCGACGAGAATGCGTTCGGTGACCAGGAACCACATGCCCGCGGACACCGCGCTGCAGATCGCCGCGAGAATGTTGATTCGCACCGCGACGGTCGTCGCGATCGGCAGAATCGAGAACACGCGGCCGATGATGACGAACAGCGGGTTGCCCGGCGGATGCGGCAGGCCAAGGGTGTACGCCGCGGCGATGTATTCACTCGTGTCCCACATCGCGGTCGACGGGGCGAGCGTGAGCAGATACAGCACGAGCGTCGCGAGCGAAACGGCTAACGCGGCGCGATACGACGGCCGGTAATCGAGCTCGGTGATCGTTGAGGTCGCCATGCGATCCATGAGTTGTTACACAACAAACCGCCCCGACGGGGCGCGGGGCGGGAGACAGGAAAGATGATGGATTGGAAGGATTTAGGGAATGGGGCGGCTACGAGGTTGGAATTGGGTTGCTAGTGTCTGAACTGCCGCCGCCCGGTGAAGATCATCGCAATCCCATGCTCGTCCGCCGCGGTGATGACTTCCGGGTCTCGCACCGATCCACCCGGCTGCACGATGGCCGTCACGCCCGCCGCCGCGGCTTGATCGACGCCGTCGCGGAACGGAAAGTATGCGTCAGAGCCGAGCGCGGCACCCTGTGTTGCGTGTCCCGCCGATTCCGCTTTGTGCACCGCCATGAACGCGGCGTCGACGCGTGACATCTGCCCCGCGCCGATGCCGATCGTGGCGCCGTCGCGCGCGAGGACAATGGCGTTCGACTTGACCGAGGCCACCGCGCGCCACGCGAAGAGCAGATCCTTGTACTCGACGTCCGTTGGCTTGCGTTTCGTGGCGACAGTCCAGCCCTCGGTATCGATGTACGTCCGTGCCCGCTCCTGCACCAGCACGCCGCCGCGCACGCGCTTGAAATCCAAATTGTTCGTGCCGTCGCCCCACTGGGCGCGTCCCTCGAGCACGCGCAAATTTCGCTTGCGGCCGAGAATCTCGACGGCGCCGGCGCTGAACGCCGGCGCCACGATGCACTCGACGAACAAGCTCGAAACGGCGTCGGCGGTCGCGTCATCGACCGGCACCGAGAACGCGATGACGGAGCCGAACGCTGATACCGGATCGCACGCCAGCGCCTTGCGGTAGGCATCGACCGCGCTGCCGCCGGTCGCCAATCCGCACGGCGTCGTGTGCTTGATGATGGCGCACGCGGTCTCCTGGCCGAACGGGTCGACCGCGAGCAACGCGCCTTCCAGGTCTAGCAAGTTATTGAATGAGAGTTCTTTTCCACCGCGCTGCGCGAGTCCCGCGAGGCCGCCGCCCGGCCGTTCGACATAGAACGCCGCCGCCTGGTCGGGATTCTCGCCGTAGCGCAGCGATTGCGCGCGCTCGAACGAGACCACGATCGTAGGCGGAAACTTGTCCTCGCGCTGCTGGGCGAACCACGCGGCGATCGCGGCGTCGTACGCGGCGGTATGCGCGTACACTTTGCCGGCGAGCAGCGTCCGGAGGTCGAGATCGTCGTCGTGATCGTGGAGCGCCGCCAGCACGCGCCCATAATCGCTCGGGTCGACGATCACCCACACCGAGGCATGATTTTTCGCGGCCGAGCGCAGCATGCTCGGACCACCGATGTCGATGTGTTCGATGGCCTCTTCCGGCGTCGTGTTCTTTCGCGCCACCGTCTCGCGAAACGGATACAGATTCACCGCCACGAGATCGATCGGCGTGATCTCGTGCTCGGCGAGCGCCTCCATGTGTTCGGGCACGTCGCGCCGGGCGAGCAATGCACCGTGCACCGCGGGATGCAACGTTTTCACGCGACCGTCCATCATCTCCGGAAAGCCGGTCACGTCGCCGACGTCTGTCACGGTGAGCCCGGCCTCGCGCAACGCCTTCGACGTGCCGCCGGTGGAGATCAACTCCCATCCGAGCTCGGCGAGCCCACGGGCGAAATCAGCGAGACCAGTCTTGTCGGACACCGACAGCAGAGCACGGGGCATTGGCGTTGGGCGATGGGTGTTGGGCGTTGGACGAAATTACGGACGTCGCGGCGCCGGCGGCACGGCGCCGGTCGGCGCTTTGGCCAACGCTGCCACCATCCGAGTCAGCGATCGTAAATCGCGAAGGTCCATCACTTCGGCGGGCGAGTGGCTGTAGCGCAGCGGCCACGCAAGGGCGACATCGATCGCACCCCAGCGCGCGAACTCCGATCCATCGTTGCCGCCGTTCGTGACGCCGTATTGCAGCGGAATGCCGTTCGCGCGAGCGAGGCGAACGGCGCGCTCGATCTCATCGGGCGGCGTCACGCTCGAGTTGTCGAGCGCGCGCAACACCGCCCCGGTGCCGAGCGCCGCGTAGCCGAAGCGATGACTCTCGAGCGGCGAGTCCGACGATACGAACGTGTCCACCGCATGCACGCGATGCACACTTGGCCCAAGCGCCGCCGCGACCGCCTTCGCGCCGAGCAATCCACCTTCTTCGCGGACCGACCACATGAAGATCACCTTATGATCCAACTTCGCGGGATCGATCTCCTCGAGCGCCAGCAACAGCGCGGTATCGCCCGCGCGATCGTCGATCGCTCGGCCGGTGATACGCGTATCGCCGAGCCGCGCCGAGCATTTGAATCCTGTCAACATTGCACCGGGCTGCACGCCCGATGTCGCGAGCTCGGCGGCGCTTCGGCCGAACCACACGGTCAACGCCGACGGTTCACGCTGCGTGGAGCTGTCACGAACCGTGAACACGCCCCGCAACGGTCCCTCGCGCGATGCGGAGCAACCTAGCTTTCCGTCGCGCGGCGGAATCTTGTCGTCCGCGCGGTGCAACAGCGCCGGCTGTCCTTCCCAGAGAAACGGAAAGAACGATCCGTGCGGCCGTAGCGAGACCGTTCCGTCGGGGTTTATGCGCGTGACCTCGAACGCGATCTCGTCCATGTGTGCCACGAACACCGTCGTGTCGCGGTCCGGGCCCATCGCGAGGACGATGTTGCCCGCCGTGTCGACGACCGCCGAGTCGCGCGCCCACGCGGGAAGCAGCGGCTGAATTGCGTCGCGCATCGGTTGCTCGTGCCCCGACGGCGCGTAGACGTCGACCAGCTTGCCGAGCATGTCGGCGTAGCGGGAGAGGGAATCGCGAACGACGAGCGGAGGCGCGGCCGCCCAGCCGTGCGCGACTGGCACCGCCGCCAGTGTTTCGCCACCGAGTCCCGCTGCGCGCGCAACCGCGCCATGCAATGCCGCCAGATCATTCTCCGCAATCGACTCGGCGAGCGTTCCATGGAATCGCGTGCGTACGCCGATGCCGAGCACCGCACCGACGTCGAGCGCAGGAAGCGCCGCCCATGGCGCTTTCACGGCGTGCGGCGCGCTGCGTTCGCCGCCCACCGTGGCGTCGACGATGAACAGTGAATCGACGCGGCCAAGGCGTGCGATCGCCGAGGTGAGGCCCGCCCAGTCGAATGACTTCTCCACCGAGATGATGTAGTCCGTTTCGCCCGACGCGTCGTGATTGTTGGATTGCGCGGCGGCGGCAACCGCGGCGCATCCCGCGCGGTTGCCCGCGGCGGGACCCGCGACTTCATCGGCGTACATCCACTCGGGCCAATCGCGCACTACCGGATCGAGCACGTCGACGCCCATGCGCACCGCCTCGGCGCGCGATCGCGCGCCGATGTCGACCCAGACATTCTCGATCGACGTCGGCGATTCGTCCGCAACGCGATGGCGCCACAGGTGATTGCTGCGCACGGCGATGACGCCCGGCAGATCGCGCGCGCGGCCGGCGATCGCGCGATCGAGCGCCGCGACGATCACGCGCTGGCCTTCGTGATACTCGTCCCACAGCGCGACGTGCCGCTCGTTGCCGTCCATGTGCACGCGGAGATACCCGTCGTCGGTGATCTCGCTCACGACATAGCCCGACTCGTCGAGCCCACACGCGAGCACGCGCCGCGGAGAGCCGTCACCGACCTTCTTGATGAGATTCCCCACGCGATCGCGCACGAATCCCGAGGTGGCGCTGACGATGCGATCCGTCGCGATTCGCTCCGACCCGGGCGACGCGATCAGCGAGATCCACGTCGACACGGCGCGCGCGTACGGACCTACGGCGCTCGTGTCCTGCGCCGTCGCGATCGCGGGTAGGGCAACGGCGCAGCATGCGGCCAGCGTCACAGCGCGCAGTTCAATGGCCCAGTGCGAGCTCGATGTTCTCGGCAAGACGAGAATCCTCATGCGGAAGCAGGGTGAACGAGGGACGGCCGTCGACGACCGCACCGACGCCGAGCATACATGGATTGTCGAGCGTTGTACGCCCGCTCGCGACCGCATCGACGACGCGCGGATAGACGATGTGCTCCACGCGCAACACGCGCGCCGCGAGCGTACGGGCGTCGTCAGCGGCGAAGACGGGCACAGGCCACTGCGCGATGATTCGGCCGCGGTCGTATTCATTGTCGACGAAGTGCGCCGTCACACCGGTCACCGTCGCGCCGGAGTCGATCACGGCCTGATGCACCCGGTGGCCGTACATGCCGGGCCCGCCGAACGATGGCAGCAGCGCGGGATGAATGTTGATGATGCGCCCGACATGGCTCATCACGACCTCGATCGGCACGAGCTTGAGGTATCCCGCGAGTACGACGAGATCGATCGAATACTCGCGCAGCACGTCCTCGAGTTGCGGACGGTCGGGATACTTGTCGGTCGCGATGAGCGACGTCGGGATGTCGCGGCTCATGGCTCGTTCGAGCGCGCCCGCGCCGGCCCGATCGCTCGCCACGACCACGACCTGTCCGCCGCGTCGCTCGCCAAGACGATCGAAGTGCTCGAGAATGGCTTGCAGGTTCGAGCCGCCGCCGGAAGCGAGCACCGCGATGCGTGCAGTCATCGCGCGGATTCTATTCAACTCCGGCGGATGGTGGAAGCGTATGCAGATATGTCGCGACGGCCTCGCCGAGTGAATCGGCGGTGATGAATCCTTCGCGCAGGCCGCGCTCGAGATCGGCGCGCGGTGTCGATCCGACGTCGAGGAGGATGCCAAGTCCCCCGAGCTCGCGGGCGGGCGCCACGTCGCGCCAACGGTCGCCGGTAAAGAGTGAGCGGGCAGGGTCGAGCGAGAGCTCGGCGATGGCCTGCCGATACAAGCCAAGGCCCGGCTTTCGGCAGTCGCACGAACCGGTGATGGACGGGTGGTGCGGGCACATGTATGTCGCGGTGACGGCTGCGCCTTCAGCGTGAAGCATGGCGTCCACACGCCGGCGCACGAGCTCGTAGTCGTCGGCGGTGAGATAGCCACGCGCGATGCCCGACTGATTCGTAATGATCACCGGCACGACGCCCGCGTCGGTCAGCTGCCGGATCGCCGCCGCGGCGCCGGGGAGCAGCTGGACGTCGTCTGGATCGCCCACGTAGTTGGCGTCACGGATGATCGTGCCGTCCCGGTCGAGAAAGGCGGCGGGACGACGTGTCACGTGAGGATCGCGCGCAGTCGCGACACCACCGCCTCATCCTGCGCCGGGAATACAGCGCGCAAATCGAGCAGGACCCGGTCGTCGTTCACGCGGCCGACGATCGGCGGCTCTCCGCCTCGCAGCGCTTGTTCGATCGCCGTCGCGGCTCCGTCGATCGCGAGCGCCACGGACGGAATGCGCGCGTCGGGAAATGCGCCGCCGCCGACGCTCGCCTCACTGTCGGTGATGCTCACGCGAGCGGAGCCGAGCTGATGAAGCATGCGGTCGGCGCGCTCGCGCAGGTCGGCCACCGAGCACGTCAGCTGCGCGAGCGCCGGAATTTCGCGCAGTGCCCGCGCCGGATCCCGATACAGCGACAACGTTGCCTCGAGGGCGGCCAACGTCAGCTTGTCCACGCGATAGGAGCGCGTGAGCGGGTTGCGACGAACTCGCTCGATGATCTCGCGCGAGCCCAGGATGAGTCCCGCCTGCGGCCCTCCGAGGAGTTTGTCGCCGCTCATCGTCACGACGCTCGCTCCGGCGGCGAGCGCGTCGCGCGCCGTGGGCTCGCCGCTCAGGCCGAACTCGTCGAGTCGCAGCATCAGCCCACTGCCGAGATCGTGAATCAGCGGAAGTTTGTGCTCGGCCGCGAGCGTGCCGAGCTCGCGCGAGCTTGCTTCGGCGACGAATCCGGTCAGCGCAAAGTTGCTGCGATGCACCTTGACCAGCGCGCCGGTGGCGCTGCCGATCGCTCGGCGATAGTCATCGAGGTGCGTGCGATTGGTCGTTCCCACCTCGACGAGTGTCGCGCCGCTTTTCTGCATGATGTCAGGCACGCGGAAGCTGCCGCCGATCTCGACGAGCTCCCCGCGCGACAGAATGGCGTCGCGACCGTCGGCGACGGTATTCAGCACGAGCACCAACGCCGCCGCGCAGTTGTTCACGACCAGCGCGTCCTCGGCGCCGGTGAGCTCGCGCAACAGCGCGGCGCAGTGCACGTACCGGCTGCCGCGCGATCCGCGTTCGAGATCGTATTCGAGATTTGTGAATCCGCCGGCGATGCGGGCGATGGCGTCGATCGCGACGGCGGCGAGCGGCGCGCGGCCGAGATTCGTGTGCAGCACGACGCCGGTCGCGTTGATGACCTGCTGCAGCGAGGGCCGCGTGGCGCGATCGAGCCGCGACGATACGGCCCGGGCCCACTCCCCTTCGTCGGCCGGCGCGGAGGCCGGCGTCTGCCGCGCGGCGTCGAGCGCGTCGCGAATGGCGTCCACGACCAGGCTCCGCGGCGCGCGCTCGAGCAGCGGTCGGACCGCGCGGCTGTCGAGGAGCGCGTTCACGCTGGGCAGGGCGCGTCGCGCGTCGGTCATCGGAGGATGGGCGGACGACCTGTCGGAGGTCGACCCGTAGGCGGTCTACCTGTAGGTGGTCTACCTGGGGTCGAGGGCCGACGCGTCGTGTCGGTGGGCGAGCGCCTGGTCGTGTCGCGCGGAACGGGCTTCGGGACCGTGAACGTTCGAGCGATGGGCCGGGACTTTCCAAGCAGATTGCGTATGCCGCGCGCGCTCAGGCGATAGCTCTTGCCGACCAGCATCGGCGTGGTCGGCGCCACCTTGATGACGATCGTGTTCTCAGGGGGAAGCTGACTTGGCTTCGGCGGTGGCGGCGGCGGGCGGAAGCCCGGGACTTGTGGCGCCGCGGCGGGCGGTGGCGTCGGCGCGGGCGGAGCTGCTCGCGCCCCCGCGGTGTCCGGCCGGGCTCGCGCCGCGGAATCGGCGCGCACGGAATCCGCGACCGCCTTCGCGTGATTGAATGCCGCCGCCCATTGCACCGACGTGATCTCGAGCTGCGACGAATCCGGACGCTGCAAGGTGAAGAGCGCGGGCTGCAGCGGGAGTAACGGATCGAGCGGGCGATCGAACTCCACGTGCAGCGTCACGCTGTCGTCCACCGTGAAGCGCGAGAAATTCGCGGCGATGGTGTCGCGCTCGATCGCCAACAACTCGACCGTGGGCCGAAACGTCGTGACCTGCGTCGTCACCGTATCCCACTTTTCTCCGCGGTCGAGCGTGCGATTCGAATTCGCGTCGATGATCGCGCGAACGCGGTAGCTGCCCGCGGCAAGCGGACCGACGTCGAACTGGCCCAGTGAATCCGTCGCCGTGATGTAGGCGAGCGTGGTATCGCCGACCACGGACGCTTCGACGTACGCGCCACGCGCGGGCTGTTGCGTCGCCCAGTCGAACACGCGGCCGATGATGCCATACGGCGGAAAGCTGGCGCCGGTCGCGAACAGAATGGTCAGTGCATCCTTCCGAACGTTGCCGCGCAGATCGGCCAGTCCCGGCAACATCGTGATGCGATACGCGGTGTTGGCTCGGAAGCCCTTGCGCGGCTTGAGCGTGATTCGGTCGCGATGCCAGCTTACCGACGCGGCGCCGTCGCGCGGCGAGATGAGAAAAAGCTGATCGAGGTCCGTCGCCGATCCGGACGGCCGGTCGCTCACGACCTCGTCGAACTTGATCTCGGCGCTCTTGATGTTGACGTTGGTCGCGCCCGACTCGGGCGAGATCGAGACGATCTTCGGAGGATCGTGTCGTTCGGGACCGCCGGGCGGCGTGCCGGCCGAGGCGCACGCGATGAGGCCGACGCCCACCGCCGCGGCCGTCCAGCGGAGCGTGGTTGGAATGCTCACGCTCCGCACAGGGATTTCACCTTGTCCTCGAGTTGATCTCGCTTGGATTTCATCTCCTCGAGGATGGCGCGGTCGTTCGCGACGACGTTGGCCGGCGCGCGCTCCAGGTATTTCGCGTTGTTCAGTCGCCCCTCGCGCGACGCGATCTGCTTCTCGAGCTCCGCGACTTCGCCGCGCAGGCGGCCGCATTCTTTCTCGACGTCGATCAGACCGGCGAGCGGCACGATGATCTCGGTGCCGCCTCCGATCACGGCGTGCGCCGCGGCCCCCTCGGGCGCCGTGTCCACCACGCGCACCTCGGCACGGGTGAGGCGGGCGATGGTGCCCGACTCGCTCTCGAACACAGCGCGCGGACTGCCGCCGTTGCCGCCGTTGCCGCCGTTGCCGCCGTTGCCGCCGTTGCCCGCGGCCTTCGGCCGCACGAGCACGTCGATCATCTTGCCGGGCGGCACATTGTTGTCGCCGCGAATTTGCCGAATCGCGAGCACGGCCTCGCGAACGGACTCGAATTCCTGCGCCGCGACGGTTTGTGTGGCGCGCTCCCGGGCGGGCCACGGCGCGGTCGCCAGCAATTCACCGGCGCGGTGTCCCGGCAATTGCTGCCACAGCGCTTCGGTCACGAACGGCACCACCGGGTGCAGCAGGCGCAGCGCGTTGTCGAACGCGTGCACGAGCACCGCGCGCGCGACCTCGCGGTCCGGTCCCGACACCTCGAGACGTGACTTTAGAGATTCCAAATACCAATCCGCTAATTCATTCCAGACGAAGCGCCGAGCCGACTCCGCGTACTCATTCAGCCGCAGGCCCGCGTAGCGCTCGGCGTCGGTCCACACGTGCGTGTCGGGCGACTCGTGCGGCGTCGTCGGCTGCAGCGGTCCGAGCGCGCGATCGCATTCCTCGATCGCCGTGTCGAGCCGCGACAGAATCCACTGGTCCGCGCGCGTGAGCGACGCCGCATCGAGCTGCGACACCGCGCGCACCGGATCGTTCCCGACCCGATCGAGTAAAAAGCGTCCGATGTTCCAGAGCTTCGTGCCGAAGTTGCGGCCCGGCGCGAACGACTTGTCGATGTCGTCCGGATCGAGAATGACGTCGGTGCCCATGCCCATGCCGGCGATGAGCGTCCAGCGCAGCGCATCGGCGCCGTACAACTTGATCACGTCCTGCGGATCGATTCCGTTGCCCAGGGACTTCGACATCTTGCGATGCTGCGTGTCGCGCGCCGTGCCGTGCAGATACACCGTGTGATACGGCGCTCGGCCCATGAATTCGTAGCCCGACATGATCATGCGCGCCACCCAGAAAAAGAGAATCTCCGGCGCCGTCACGAGCGTGTCCGTCGGATAGAACGCCGCCAGATCGGGCGACTGCTCGTCTGGCCAGCCGAGGGTCGAGATCGGCCACAGCCACGACGAGAACCACGTGTCGAGCACGTCTTCGTCCTGTTTCACCGGGCATCCGCAGTACGGGCACTCGGTGAGATCCTCGCGGCTCACGATGATGTCCTGCGGCGGATCGCAGTCCTTGCAGTACCAGACCGGAATACGATGACCCCACCACAGCTGCCGCGAGATGTTCCAATCACGAATGTTGGTGAGCCAGTTGACGTACACCGCCTCCCACCGCTCCGGCAGAATGCGAATGGCACCGTCGCGATGTCCCTGAAGGGCAGGGCGGGCGAGCGGCTCCATCTTCACGAACCACTGATCCGACAGGCGCGGCTCGACCACAGTGTCGCACCGATAGCAGTGCCGCACCGCATGATTGTGCGTTTCCACTTTCTGCATCGCGCCGCTCGCGCGCAGCATCTCGACGATGCGATCGCGTGCGTCAAATCGATCGAGCCCGCTCAACTCCGCCGGCACGCGTCCGTCGGCGTCCTTCACCTCGCGCACGAGGCCGCGTTCGTCGATCACGATCGGCATCGGGAGCGAGTGCCGCTTGCCCACCTCGAAGTCGTTCGCATCGTGCGCCGGCGTGATCTTGACGACGCCCGTGCCGAACGCGGGGTCGGCATATGCGTCGGGCACCACGGGAATCGCGATGTTCACCACCGGCAGCATCACGTGCTTGCCGATCAAATCGCGATACCGCTCGTCATCGGGATTCACCGCCACCGCCACGTCGCCGAGCATCGTTTCGGGACGCGTGGTGGCAACGATGAGCGTGCGGCCCGGCTGGCCCTGCACCGCGTAGGCGATGTGATACAGCTTTCCCGTTTCGTCGTTGAACTCCGCTTCCTCGTCGCTCAACGACGTGAGGCACCGCGGACACCAGTGAATCACGCGGTAGCCGCGATAGATCAAGCCGCGCTCGTACAGCCGCACGAACGCCTCGCGCACCGCGCGCGAGAGCTCGGGCGACAACGTGTACGCGGTGCGCGACCAATCCGCCGACGCGCCGATGCCGCGCAACTGCTCGAGGATGACGCCACCTGTTTCGGCGACGAAACCTTCCGTCCGCTGCACGAACGCGTCGCGGCCGAGATCGAAGCGCGTCTTGCCTTCAGCCGCCAGCTGCTTCTCGATGACGTTCTGGGTGGCGATGCCGGCGTGATCGGTGCCCGGCACCCACAACGCGTTCGTTCCCTTCATTCGCGCCCAGCGAATGATGACGTCCTGCACCGTATTGTTGAGCCCATGGCCGACGTGCAGAATCGCCGTCACGTTCGGGGGCGGCATGACGATGGTGTACGGCGCGCGATCGCCGCCGACACGATTGGAGTCGTCGGCGTTCGCGTGAAACACCCCGGCGTCGAGCCACCGCCTGTAGATCTCGGGCTCGGTGCTGGCGAAATCGAATCGGTCTGGCAGGGACATAGGTGGTTCTAAGATAAAGGAAAGGGCCGCTTTTCAGCGGCCCTCGAATCACTCAACCGTGAAAGCGGATCAATATCGATCCGAGCTCTCGGTCTGCGCGCCACCCGAGTCCTTGGTGGCGTCGATTCGTGCCGCTTGTCTGTCCGCCTCGAGCGGATTCGCAACGTGGTCCCCCTTGGGGACACCGGTCGGCGCGACGGGCGCGCCGCCCGTGCGATCGCCACGCACGGACTTCTTCGACCGCGAGCGACGTTCGGCCAAACCTTCGACGTCGTCTGCGGCGTTGCGCACCGCGTCGTCCGCGCGCATCCAGCGATCCTCGAGCGGAACCTTAGGACTGGCGTGACGGTCAGGCTCGTCGGAGCTACCCTGGCGGCGGCGGCCCGTTCCCACTTGGCCGCCTTCCCAGTGCGCTTCGGTCAACGAAGGATCGCCTTCACGCACGCGACGCGCGGCTTCCTCGAACCGCCGCTCTTCGTCGCCGATCGCAATGCGATTCACCACGGTGTCCACGCCCGGGACGCCGCGGGCAACGGTCACGGCGTGCTGCGCCTCGCTCTCGTCTTCGACCCAGCCCGCGAGCTCGATCACACCGTCGGAGATCGAGCCGATGTCGATCGCGCGCTCTGAGAGAATGGGATCGTTGCGATAGGCCTCGAGCACCCGCTCCTCGAGTCCCGCGTCGTAGTCGCCGCCCTCGAAGTCGTCGGACTCGTAATCCTCGAATTCGTCCTCGCCTTCGTCGTCGGCGGTCGCGTAGCGCTCGCGGAACGATTGGGCGCTGTCGCGCATCTGCTCACCGCGGCGCGCGATCTTCGACTTGAGGCCACTGAAGCCGCCCACGCGTTGCGCCACGATCATCCCGACGGCGAATCCCGCCACGGCGCCAGCCAGGACGCCGAGTATGGTGCCGGTGGATGAGGATTCCTCCTCACGATAGCGGAACGGTGACATAGCGCGTGAATCCTGTGGCGGAGGTTGTTGCAGAGGGATAATTTACGCGGACAGAGCAACTGGGCAAATCCGTTGCACGGCGTGCAAAAAGAGGGCCATTTTTTGTTGCCGGATTCCTCGGTCGCTTCGCTCCCTCGGAAATAACAACCTAGATGATCGATCGTCCCGCTGACTCCGAAGAAAAGCAATTAACCCTCACGCTGCCCGACGGTTCGCAGCGCACGGTGCCCGCCGGCACGCTCCCCTCGGAAGTCGTCAAGTCGATTGGCGAACGCCTCTTGCAGGCCGCCGTCGCGGTCGAAGTCAACGGCGCCATTCAGGATCTCGTCACGCCGCTGCGCGCGAGTGGCTCGTTCAAGGTGCTCACCGACCGCGATCGGCACGCACTCGACGTTCTGCGCCACTCGGCCGCGCACATCCTCGCGACGGCCGTCAGGCGCCTGCGCCCCGACGCGAAGATCGGATTCGGTCCCTCGATCGATGACGGCTTCTACTACGACTTCGAGGTCGCCGAGCCGTTCACACCGGACGACATAACGGCGTTCGAGAACGAGATGCGCAAAGTCACGGCGGAGAAGTATCCGTTTGTCCGCGACGAGGTGAATCGCGCCGAAGCACAGAAACGCTTCGCCGACGATCCGCTCAAGCTCGAGCGGCTCTCGGAGCTCGGCGACGATGAAGTCATCTCGACGTACACGGATGGTCCGTTCATCGACCTGTGTCGCGGCCCGCACGTGCCCGATACGTCCCGGCTCAAGCACTTCAAGCTGACGCATACGGCTGGCGCCTATTGGCGCGGCGACTCGAAGCGTCAGATGCTGCAGCGCATCTACGGCACGGCCTTCTTCAAGAAGGAAGATCTGGACGCGCACTTGGCCCGCATCGAAGAGGCGAAGAAGCGCGACCATCGCCTGCTGGGCAAGCAGCTCGACTTGTTCATGATGCACCAGTTCTCGCCCGGCGCGGTGTTCTGGACCGAGCGGGGTACGGTGTTGTTCAACGCGCTGAATGATTTCATTCGCGAGCGCCAGCGCGACGACTTCAAGGAGATCAAGACGCCGCTGCTCTACAACAAGGGGCTGTGGGAGATCTCGGGGCACTGGGGCAAGTACCGCGAGAACATGTTCCTCGTGCTCGATACCGAGACGGGCGAGCATGACTTCTCGCTCAAGCCGATGAACTGTCCGTCGCACTACTTGCTCTATCAGTCGCACAAGCATTCCTATCGCGAGCTGCCGCTGCGGTACGTGACGTTCGACGTGCTGCACCGGAACGAAGTGACGGGCGCGTTGTCCGGCCTCACGCGCGTGCGCCAGTTTCAGCAGGACGACTGTCACGTCTTCATCCGCGAAGATCAAATCGCGAGCGAAGTCGCGTTTCTGTTGCAGTTCATCCTCGGCTACTACGCGACGTTCGGCCTGAGCGCGACGGTGAAGTTTGCGACGCGCCCCGAGGTGCGCATCGGCAGCGACGAGTTGTGGGATCGCGCGGAGTCGGCGCTCAAGGCGGCACTCGAGAGCACGGGGCACGAGTTCGAGCTCAAGCCGGGCGACGGCGCGTTCTACGGGCCGAAGATCGACTTCGACGTCACCGATTCGATCGGCCGCCCATGGCAGCTGGGGACGATTCAGCTCGACTACAACGCGCCCGAACGGTTCGAGCTCACGTACGTCGGCGAGGACAACGCGGCGCATCGTCCGGTGGTGATTCACCGGGCGGTCAGTGGCTCGCTCGAGCGGTTCATTGCGATTCTCATCGAGCATTTCGCGGGGGCGTTCCCGGTGTGGCTCGCGCCCGAGCAGGTCCGCGTGCTGCCGATCACGGACGACTATCGTGAATACGCCGAAGCGGTGCAGAAGCGATTACATGACGCGGGCGTGCGCGTTCATCTCGACGCACGCTCGGAGACGCTCAAGTACCGCGTGGCCGAGGGCGCGAGAATGAAAGTCCCGTACATGCTGGTCGTCGGAAAACGAGAAGCGGAACAGGGGACCGTGGCCGTCAATGTGCGCGGCGCGGGCAAGGAGCAGAAGCCCAACTCGATCTCGCTCGACACGTTCGTGCAACGCGTCGTCGAGGAGAATCGGACGCGCGCGCTGACGCTGAGCGCGCATGCGAGTGATGGCACCTGACGTCGGTGCGCACCGCATAATTGTCGCCGCGCTCATTGGAATGTCAGTCGCGCGGCCGTCCATCGGTCGCGCGCAGGAACATCCGATCGCCATCACCGCCCGCGTCGCCGGCTCGAGTGCCGTGCGGCCGGGCGGTCGCCTTTCGCTGGTGGTTCGCGCCGAGATTCCGAAAGGCTGGCATCTGTACGGCCTGACGGAGCCGCCCGGCGGCCCGATCGCGACCTCGATCGACATTGGCCCGTCCATGTTCGCCGGAGTCGCCGGTCCGGTCGGCGCGCCGAAGCCGGTCGTGGCGATGGACCCGAACTTTCAGCTCGAGACCTCGACGTACGACGATAGCGCGACGTTCACCGTTCCGGTGACGATCGATCCGATCGCGCGCGGCAAATTCGCGCTGCTCGTTCGCGTCGGCTATCAAACGTGCAACGCGCGATACTGCTTGCCTCCACGCGAGGACACGGCGCGGGTCGACGTGCGGGTCGAGGGCACCCCGGTCGCCGGGTCTGTCGCGGGCGGCGGCGGCGTGCAGGGAGCATCAGCATCCGCGCCCATCACGGAACACGGGACCTCCGGCCGCGAGAATCTGCTGCTCTTCGTGTGGTTGGCGGCGACGATGGGCGCGCTGTCGCTCCTTACGCCATGCGTGTTCCCGATGGTGCCCATCACCATCTCGTATTTCAGCACGCGTGCGTCGGGGCGCCGCGGCCGCGCGGTTGCGGACGCCGCGCTGTACGCGCTCGGCATCGTGGGCGCGTTTACGGGATTGGGGCTCGGCATGTCGATCGCGTTCGGGACCGCAGCGCTCAGCCGATTCGCGGCGAACCCGTGGCTCAACCTCGCGATCGCCGCCCTGTTCGTGGCGTTCGCGTTCAGTTTGTTCGGAGCGGTCGATCTCGCGCTCCCGTCAAAGGTGATCAATCGCGTCGACGCGTTGTCGCGCGCGAATCGGTTCGGGCGCGCCGGCACCACGTTGCTGATCGGCGCGACGTTCGCGTTGACGTCGTTCACCTGTACGGCGCCGCTCGTCGGCACGCTGCTCGTGTCGGCGACACAGGGCAACTGGCGGTGGCCCGCGATCGGCTTGTTCGTGTTCTCGTGTGTCTTCGCGCTGCCATTCCTCGTGCTGGCGCTCGTGCCGCGGGCACTGACGCGACTGCCGCGAAGTGGCGCCTGGATGGTCGCTCTCAAGGGAACGCTGGCGTTTCTCGAGTTGGGCGCCGCGCTCAAATTTCTGTCGAACGCCGATCTGGTGAGTGGCTGGGGCGTGTTCACCCGCGGCGTCGTGCTCGCGGTGTGGGCGGCGCTCGCGCTGCTGCTAGCGGGATATTTGTCCGGGGTGCGCGTCGGTGTCCGCGGGCTAACGTTCTCTCGTACGCGCTACTGGGTTGGTGCGGCCGTCGCAGTCGTCGCTGGAGTGTTCTTTGCTTCGGGCATCGGTGGCCGGCGCCTGGGCGAAGCGGAGGCGTTTCTGCCGCCCGCGGGGTCCGGCGCCAGCGGGATCGTTCGGTCCCGCGAGCTGATCTGGCGCATCGATGATTACGAGGGCGCGCTCGCCGAGGCGCGCGCGACGGGGCGACCGGTCTTGATCGATTTCACGGGCTACACGTGCACGAACTGCCGCTGGATGGAAGCGAACATGTTCCCGCGCGAGGACGTTCGTGCGCAGCTGGGACGTTTCGTGCGTGTGCGATTGTTCACCGACGGCCGCACCGAGCGCGACCGCGAGCAACAGCTCTTCGAGCAAGGCCGGTTCAATACGGTGGCGCTTCCGCTGTACGCCATCATCGACGCGTCCGGAACGCCCGAGCGAACCTTCCTCGGCATGACGCGCAGCGCGGCGGAGTTCATCCGCTTCCTGAACGGCACCGGCCAGCGCGCAGGCAGCGCGTCGAACTGAAGACATTTGGAGGAGTGATGTTGGCTCGTTGTCGATCCCTCGTCGCCGCCGCGTTCTGCGTCGGCGCGATCACGGCGTGCGGAAGTGATTCCACGCCGCCCATCGTGACCGCGCGCGTCGACGTGACGGCGCCAAACGCGTCGCTCATCGTCGGCGCCACCGAGCAGTTGGCAGCCGTCGCGCGAACGAGCGATGGATCGGCGGTTACCGCCGCGACTTTCACGTGGACTTCCGACAACGTGCAGGTCGCGTCGGTCAGCGCCAGCGGCCTGCTGACCGCGGTTGGTGCGGGCAGCACGACCATTCACGCGACGAGCGGCGGAGCCAGCGGGAGCGTCGCGATTACGGTCACGCCGCAGCCCGTCGCCACCGTCGCCATTCGCGCTGATACCAGCACATTCACGATCGGCGACACGCGGACGCTGGTCGTCACGGTCAAGGATGCCAACGGCAACGATCTCACCGGACGCACCGTGACGTTCACGAGCTCCGATACCTCGGTCGCGACGGTGCGCACCGGCGGTGTGCTGACTGCCGTCTCACCGGGCAGCGTGACCATCACCGCGCAGTCCGAAGGCAAGAGCGGCACGGCGACGTTCACCGTCGTGCGTGGCGCACTGCCGCATCTCGCGCTGCAGCTGATCGCGAGCGGCGTCAGCGGACGATTCATGTCCGCGCCACCCGGCGACTCGCGCTTGTTCCTGGGGACGGTCGACGGGCGCATCTTCATCATTCAAAATGACCAGATCCTTCCCGATCCGTTCCTCGATCTTCGCGACCGCGTCAACAAAGGTGTGAACGGCCTGTACGCGTTCGCGTTTCACCCGCAGTACGCGAAGAACGGATTCATTTATGTGGATTACGTCGACACGCTGTTCAACAACCGTGTCGAGCGCTTCACGGTGTCGAGCGATCCGAACAAGGTGAGCACCTCGACGGCGCAGCCGATCATCGAGATCGATCATCCGCCGCCGTTCGATCATTACGGTGGGTGGATGGCGTTCGGTCCGGACGGAAAGCTCTTCATCTCGACGGGCGACGGCGGCGCCGGCGACTCGGAGAACGCGCAGAACAAGAACCTCTTGCTCGGAAAGATCCTGCGGCTCGACGTCGATGGCGGTACGCCGTACGCGGTGCCCGCCGACAATCCGTTCGTCGGCGTCGCGAACGTGAAGCCCGAGATCTGGGCGTACGGACTTCGTAATCCGTTCCGGGATTCGTTCGACCGCGTGACCGGCACCCTCTACGTTGCGGATGTGGGCGAAGACGACTGGGAAGAAGTGAACGCCGTCTCGCCGACACGCGCGGGCGACGACTTTGGCTGGAACAAGCTCGAGGCCACGCATTGCTCGCCCGAGAGCACCACCGGCTGCAGCGATCCGGGCTCCATCGTGCCGGTGTTAGAGTATTCTCATCCCGGCCGTCCCGGCGCCTTGACGTCGACGCACCCGACCGGCTGCTCCGTCACCGGCGGGTACGTCTATCGCGGCAACAAGCTTCCCGCGCTTCGCGGCAGCTACTTCTATGCGGACTTCTGCGCCGGCTGGATTCGGAGCTTCCGGCTTCAAAATGGCGTTCCCGTGGATGCACAGCAGTGGTTCGACAACGTCGGGTCGATCATGTCGTTTGCGGAAGACGGTGCGGGCGAGCTATATGTAATGACGTTCGAGGGAAAGATTTATCGAATTGTCCCGGGGCCGTAGCTGACGTAGCTGCCGAACCACCGGGGACTTCGCGTGAGGAGGACCAATGATGTGGTCCGCTGGACGTCGGTTGTTGACGCTCGCCGCAGCGTTAGTCGTTGTCACGAGTGCGGCGAGCCTGGCGCAAACACCGTCGCAACCATCCGCGCAAGCGTCGGCAACGCGGGTGCCGGCGTACCGCCTTCGCCTCCTCGGCGTCTTCGACGAGGCGAGCGGCGACCCGGTCGATAGCGTCAAGGTCACCGACGTGGTCACGGGGATGTCGTCACAGACGACGAAAACCGGCACCGTCGCTCTCGTCTTTCTTCCCGACGGCGGCAGCCTCGTTCGCCTTCAAAAACTCGGCTATGAGGTGCAAACACTTCTGGTCGCGATTTCGCCGTCGGATACCACGCCGGTCACCGTCGTATTGCGGCGCGTGACGCAGCTCGGCGCTGTCGTCACCAAAGCCGACTCGGCGCCGCACTACTTGTCCATCGGGCTGCGCGGCTTCGAGGAGCGGCGAAAGACCGAGAGTGGGTATTTCGTCGATGAGAAGGTGTTGCGCGCGAACGAGGGACGTCCGCTGGCGAACGTGCTCGCCTCGCGCGCGCCCGGCTTCAAGGTGGTACAGAATCCGAAGGGCTACGCGTCGTCGGCGATCCTGCTGCTCAAGTCACCGCGGTGCGCGTCGGGCGGACCACCGCAGGTCTATCTGGACGGCGTGCCGCTCGCACCCGATCTGCCGATGGGGTACAGCCCGCCGAGCGATACGCACGTGCACGGCGTGCTCGAGAAAGGAAGCGGCGGCGGACTCTCGTTGGACGAATTGCCGTTCGACCTCTCGAAATACGACGTCACGACGCTCGGCGCCGTGGAATGGTATCCCGACAGCGACCTGCTGCCCATCGGTTTTGCGCACACGTCCGGCCGGTGCGGCGCGCTCATGCTCTGGACCCGCGAACGGTGACGCAGCGGTTTAGTATTCTCTAATCAGCCCGAATCGCCGTCACCGGATCCACCGACAGCGCGCGCCGCGTCGGCACGATACACGCCGCGAGCGCCGCGCCGATCAACACGACGCCGCCGACGGTGAACGACAGCGGGTCCAGGCGCGTCACGCCGTGGAGCTGTGTTTCGATCAGCTTGGTCCCCCACACCGCGGCGATCAAGCCGACGACGGCGCCGCAGACCGCGAGTGCCGCGGCCCGGCCGACCACCGCCCGCGCGATTCGGCCGCCGTTCGCGCCGAGGGCGACGCGAATGCCGATCTCGCGCGTCTGCTGCGCCACCGTGTACGACATCACGCCATAGAGACCGACACTGGTCAGCATGAGCGCGAGCGCGGTGAAGATCGTCAGCAACATCGTCACGTAGCGCGGCGTGGCGATCGACGCCGACACTCGCTGCAACACGGACTCGGGTGGCGCAGGACGCTTGATGCCCAGCTCCTTCAGATATGCCGTCGCCGGGGCGAGCGACCCTGCGTCTCCCGCGACGCGGGCGAGCACCACGACCTGGTCTCCGATCTTGTCGAGCGGCACGTACAGCATCGGCGCCGTCGATTCGGCGATCGGCCCGTTCGTCTGCGCATCGTTGACCACGCCGGCGATCGTGAGCCACGGCTCGGAGTCAGTCTGCGCGATGCGCAATCGCCGACCGACCGCGGTTCCACGTGCCCAGTGCTTTCGCGCGAAGCTCTCGTTCACCATCACCTGATGGCCGGCGTCGGTCGTGTCCGAGAACACGCGGCCTTCGACGATGTGAATGCCCATCGTCGCGAAATAGCCCGGCTGCACCTTGTTGATGTCGATGAACGACGAGCTTTCGTGCGGCGGCGGCGCTTCGCCGCCAATTTCCAGGCGTCCGATGCTGAACCAGCGCGAGCCTGGAGCGACACTGGCGGCGCTCGCGCTGCGTACCGTCGGAAGCTGATGCAGCCGAGCGAGGAATCCGGCGAGCGCTTCGCGCTTCGCCGCGTCGCTCGCCAGCGACGGCGCCTTCAGCGGAACGTTGAACGTGTACAGGCCCCGTGGCTCGAATCCGAGATTCGTATTCTGTAAACTGCTCACGCTGCGCACCAGCAACACCGCGCCGACGAGCAGCATCGCCGCGAGACCCATCTCACTCACGACGAGCAGCGCACGACCGCGGCCATGGCGGCGCGTGCCGCCCGCCGTCGCGAGCGAGCCGGCTTTGAGCGCATCGTGCGTCGCGTGCCGCGATGCCTGCACGGCGCTGATGATCGCGAAGAAGGCGCCGCTCACCAGCGCGATGCCGATGCCGATCGCGAGCGTCGTCCCGTCGAGGTGCGCTTGCTGAAGCGTCCGCAGCGAGTTTGGCCGCTTCGCGATGAGCGCGTGGAGCCCGGCCCAGCCGACGAACAGCCCGGCGAGTGTGCCGATCCCACTCAGCAGCAAGCTCTCGGTGAGTAATTGCCGGAGCAATCGGCCACGCCCGGCGCCGAGTGCGGCGCGGATCGCGAGCTCGCGCTGCCGGGTCGCGCTGCGCGCGAGCAAGAGATGCGCGACATTCGCGCATGCCACGAGCAACACCAGACCGACCGCCGCGGCGAGCATGATCAACGAGTCGCGGAACGCGACGCGTTGCGCCGGCGTCGTGACGACGGCACGGAATGGGATTTTACCGCCAGTAAATCCCGCCGAGCGCGCGAAGATCGAATCAAGCTCCTTCGCCGCGGTTGCGGGCGTAGCCCCGGGCCGCAAGCGTCCGATCACCGACATGCCGAGCGCATCATTGCGGACGTCGAGCGGAAGCCACACGGCTGTAGGCTGCGACCCGTTCGCGAGGCGGATGTCGTGCATCACGCCGACGATCGCGTACGTCGAATCGTTGAGCGTGAGCACTTTGCCGAGCACGTCGCGACTTCCGTCGAGTCGGTCGCGCCAGAAGGATTCGCTGACCACGGCGACGCGGCCGCCGCTCTCGATGTCAGCGTTCGTGAACATCCGGCCAAGCATGGGGCGCATGCCTGTGAAGTCCGTGAACGACGGAAACACCGCTTCCGCCATGATGGTGCTTGGCTCGCCGCTCTGTGTCTTCAGCCGCTTGGGTCCGAGTGTCGATCCAAGCAGCGTCTCGAAGCTGCGCGAGCTTTGCATCCACGCGCGCATCACCGGCGCCGACGGCGTGATGGTGACTTGAATGCCGGTGTTGTTGCCGCCGCTCGGCTGCTGATTGACGTAGACGATGCGATCCGCGTGCGGATAGGGCAGGGGATGCAGCAGCAGCGTGCTCACGACGCTGAACACCGCCGTCGTCGCACCGATGCCCAGCGCGAGCGTGATCACGGTGACGACGGTCCACATCTTCTGTCGCGCGAGGCCCCGCAGCGCGAAGCTCGTATCCTGCCGGAGATCGTCCAGGTATTCGGTGCGCTGCATGCGTTCCTCGCGGTGGCGTGCGGCTTGGAGTAATCGGGCGCGTGCGTCGTGGAGCGGACCAAAGCGGCGAACCGCCTCGGCATACGCGGCGTCGGGCGAGCGACCTTCGTCGATGAGTTGCTCGGCCCGCAGTGCGAGGTGGATCTTGATCTCCTCCTCGACTTCGCGTTCCCAGCGGTCGCGCCGGCGCAGCGCGAGCCAGAGGACGCGGCGAATACCCTGGCGAATCATGCGGTGGGGCCGGTCGCGGTCGCCCCTTTCGCGGTGAGAATGTCGGTCACCGTGTCGGCGTACTGTTTCCACTGCTTCGTTTCCGCTCGCAGATGTGTGCGCCCGGCCGCCGTGAGCTTGTAGTAGCGCGCGCGGCGGTTGTTCTCGGTGACGCCCCACTCGGCCTGGAGGAGGCCGCGCTCCTCGAGCCGGTAGGCGGCCTGGTAGAGCGCCGAGTCGTCGATGTCGAGCGATCCGTTGGCGGCGCGCTCGAGCCAGGAGACGATCTCGAATCCGTGCATCGGCGCCCAGGAGAGGGCGCGGAGGACGAGCAGGTCGAGGGTGCCTTTGAGGACGGGGAGCTTCATAGTTTCAGATGCTCTATTGAGAGTCTGGATAGAACATGGTGGGGCTGATGGGGTGAGTCAAGAGGGGAATGGCGCGGCGGGCGCCGCAGGGGATGGCGCGGCGGGCGCCGCGCCCGCACTATCTTTCTCCCATGCCCGACACCTCTCGCACCCCCGTCATCGTCTCGGCGGCCCGCACGCCGATCGGAAAGTTTCTGGGCGGCCTCGCGCCGCTTGCCGCGCCGGAGCTCGGCGCCGTCGCCATCCGCGCCGCCGTCGAGCGCGCCGGCATCGACGTGAACGACATTGAAGAAGTCATCATGGGCAACGTCATCCAGGGTGGCGTTGGCCAGGCGCCGGCTCGCCAGGCCGCGCTGAAATCCGGTATTCCCGCCACGATCTCGGCGCTCACCGTCAACAAGGTCTGCGGCTCCGGACTCAAAGCCGTGATGCTCGCGGCGCAGGGCATCAAAGCGGGCGATCGACAGGTCGTCGTCGCCGGCGGCCAGGAGTCGATGTCCAACGCGCCCTATTACAACTATGGCATGCGGGGCGGCGTGAAGCTCGGCGATCAACAGCTGGTCGACGGCATGATCAAGGACGGCCTGTGGTGCTCGTTCTGCGACGTCCACATGGGCGGCCACGCCGAGTATACGGCGAAGAAAGCGGGCGTGACGCGGGAGATGCAGGATGAATTCGCCGCGAAGTCGCACGCCAAGGCCGTGGCCGCGATCGACGCCGGCAAGTTCAAGGACGAGATCGTCCCCGTGCAGATTCCGGGTCGCAAGGGACCCACGACGGTCGACACCGATGAAAGCCCGCGCAAGGACACGACGTCCGAAACGCTCGCGAAGCTGCGTCCCGCGTTTCCGGGCAAGGACAAGAACGAATCGTTGTCGGTGACGGCCGGCAATGCGTCGAGCCTCAACGACGGCGCATCGGCGCTCGTCGTGACGTCCGAGGAGTACGCGCGCGCGAACGGTCTCACGATTCTCGCGCGCATCGACGCGTATGCGACCGGCGCGACCGAGCCGCAGGATCTCTTCTTCGCCCCGATTCACGCCGTGCAGAACTTGATGAAGCGCGCCGGCACGACGATCGGAGATTACGATCTCATCGAAGCGAACGAAGCGTTCGCGTCGCAGGCGATTGCGGACGGGCAGGGCTTGTCGTGGAATTGGGATCGCGTGAACGTGAACGGCGGCGCGATCGCCCTCGGTCATCCGATTGGCGCGAGCGGCGCGCGCGTCCTCACCACGCTGCTTTACGCGCTCAAGGATCGCAACAAGACCACCGGGCTCGCCACGCTGTGTCTCGGCGGCGGCGATGCCGTGGCGCTCAGCGTTTCGCGAGTCGACTGACATGTCGACTGACATGTCGACGACACTCGTTTCCAGGCGCGAAAACGCGCGCCGCGTCTTCGCGTCGGATCGCGTGTTCGGCGCGGTGTTGTTTGCCGCCGCCGTCGCCGCGGCGTCGCAGATCGCCCTCCCGCTGCCGGGGACCCCGGTGCCGATCACGTTGCAGCCGATGCTCGTCATTCTCGCCGGCATGATGCTCGGACCGAGCGTCGGTGCCGCGAGCATGATGCTGTACCTCGCTGCCGGCGCGGCCGGACTGCCGGTGTTCACGCCGTTGGGAGCGCCGGGCATCGCGCGCTTCATGGGACCGACGGGGGGCTACCTGCTCGCGTATCCCGTCGCCGCGTACGTCGCGGGCGCGCTCGCACGGCGCACGGCGACCTTGCGCGGCCGCTGGCTCGCCGGCGTTGCGGGCATCGCCGTGATCTACGTGGGCGGCATCGCGGTACTGTCGCTGCTCGACGCGAGCGTGACGCGCGCGATTCAACTCGGCGTCACGCCGTTCGCGGCGCTCGACGTCGTGAAAGCGTTGGTCGCCGCCGCCATCGTTCGCCGCCGGGATTGAACGCGCGGCGATTCCTGTACGGCCCGGGCGGCCAGCTCCATGCGCCCTGGCGGATTGTCGCGTTCATCGCCATCACGTTTGTCGGCGTGGTGGTGGTGCAGAGCCTTGTCGGCCCGATCTTCGAGTGGTCGTTCGCTCGCGTGGGGCTGGCGGGCGTCGATACCAGCTCGTGGGTGATCGCGATCGCGGCGCTCGGCGCGACGGCGATCTGCGTTCGGCAGATCGACAAGCGCACGTGGCGTGAAGTGTGGCTCGATCGCTCGGCGGCACGCCCCTCGGCGCTCGCGTACGGGTTCGCCGTCGGCGCGTTCGCGATTGGTCTGCCCGTGGCGCTGTTGCTGGTTGCGCACTGGATGCGCAACGTCGGTTCGCCGCCGGGCTCGTGGACGCCGGCGGCGCTTCGCGTGACGCTGACGCTGCTGCCTGCTGCGCTGCTCGAGGAACTGCTCACGCGCGGGTACATCCTTTCCGTGCTGCGCGAGAGCTGGGGATGGACCGCCGCGATCGTGGCGACGAGCCTTGCGTTCGGGCTGCTGCACTTCGCGAATCCCGATGCGACGGCGGGATCGCTCGGGCTCGTCACGCTGGCCGGATTTTTTCTCGCCGCGGTGCTCTATGCGACGCGAAGCTTGTACGCCGCGTGGATGGCGCATTTCGCCTGGAACTGGACGATGGCCGTGCTCTTTCATACCGCCGTGAGCGGCATCCGCATGGAATCGCCCATCTACCGTTATGTTGATTCGGGTCCGGATTGGGCGACGGGCGGGCCATGGGGGCCTGAAGGCGGCGTTCCGGCGGCGCTCGGCATGGTGGCGGGAATGGCGTTCATGTTCGCGGCGCGGCGGCGGTTTGACGCGACGCCTACAGCATCTCGAGCATCGCAAGCATCTCTCGTATCTGAAGCATCTCAGGAGAATTGACGGATGGCCGAACGTGTGGCCGTGATTGGCGCGGGACAGATGGGCAATGGCATCGCCCACGTCTTCGCGCAGAACGGGTTCGACGTGACGATGATCGATGTGTCTGCCGACGCGCTGGAGCGCGGGCGCGGAACGATCGCCGGCAACCTCGACAGGCAGATCAAGAAGGGCACGCTCCAGGCGGCGGACAAAGACGCGATCCTGGGCCGAGTGCGGACGGCGCAGTCGGTCGACGCGGCGGCCGATGCGACGCTCATCGTCGAAGCCGCGACTGAAAATCGAGATCTCAAGTTCAAGATCTTCGGGGAGCTCGATCGCGTCGCCGGCGGCGACGCGATTCTCGCGACGAACACCAGCTCCATCTCGATCACGGAGATCGCGGCGCGCACGAAGCGGCCGGATCACGTGATCGGCATGCACTTCATGAATCCGGTGCCGGTCATGCAGCTGGTCGAGGTGATTCGCGGCCTCGCGACGTCCGACGAGACGACGCAGCGCGTGCTCGCGCTGAGCAAGGCGGTCGGCAAGACGCCGGTCGAGGTGCAGGACTATCCGGGCTTCGTCGCGAATCGAATTCTGATGCCGATGATCAACGAGGCGATCTACTGCCTGATGGAAGGCGTGGGCACACCGGACGCGATCGACACGGTGATGAAGCTCGGAATGAATCATCCGATGGGTCCGTTGGCGCTCGCCGATTTGATCGGCCTGGACACGTGCCTGGCGATTCTCGAGGTCCTGCACGATGGGCTGGGCGATCCGAAGTACCGCCCCTGTCCGCTGTTGCGGAAGTATGTCGCCGCTGGGTGGTTTGGCCGAAAGACGAAACGAGGCTTCTATGCCTACTAGGCTGAATCGCCGCAGCGCCCGTCGTCCATCGCCCAACGCCCATCGCTGATGGCTTGGGCTCTCACCCCTCTCACCGAAGAGCAGCGCGAAATTCAGAAGACGGCGCGCGAGTTCGCGCAGCGTGAGATCGCGCCGTACACCGAGGCGTGGGACCGCGACCAGCACTTCGAGCCGTCCATCGTCGAGAAGCTGGGCGCGCTCGGCTTCCTCGGCATGATGATCCCGGAGCAGTACGACGGGCTTGGTCTCGACACGCTGACGTATCTCGTGGCGCTCGAGGAGATCGCGACGGTCGACGCGTCGGTGGCCGTGCTGGTGAGCGTGCACAACTCGCTGCCGACGCAGATGATCCTGCGGTGGGGATCAGAGAATCAGAAAGAGCGTTTTCTAAAACCCCTGGCGCGCGGCGAGATGCTCGGCGCGTTCGCGCTGTCCGAGCCCGAGGCGGGATCGGATGCGGCGTCGCTGCGTACGCAGGCGGTGCGCGACGGCGGCGACTGGATCCTGAACGGCACGAAAGCGTGGGTGTCGAGCGGCACGAAGGGCGACGTCATCATCGTCATGGCGCGCACCGACAATCCCGAAGACCGGCGCGGCGCGCGCGGCATCAGCGCATTCATCGTCACGCCGGAGCTCGCGGGCTTCAGCGTGGGCAAGAAGGAAGACAAGATGGGGTTGCGCGCCTCGCCGACGGTGCAGCTGCACTTCTCGGACATGCGCGTGCCCGGCGACCGCCTGCTCGGCCAGGTGGGCAGCGGGTTCATCTACGCCATGCAGTCGCTCGATAACGGGCGACTCGGCATCGCCGCGCAGTCGATCGGCATCGCCGAGGCGGCGCTCGAACACGCCGCGAAGTATGCGGCGGAGCGCAAGCAGTTCGGCAAGCCGATCAAGGAATTTCAAGCCATACAATTCAAGCTCGCCGACATGTCGACGCGCGTGGCCGCGGCGCGCGCGTTGCTCCACATGGCGGCGCGCGCGAAGGATCGCGGCGAGCACATGACGCAGTACAGTGCGATGGCCAAGCTCCTCGCGAGCGAAACCGCGATGTGGGTGACGACACAGGCCATTCAGATCTTCGGCGGCTATGGCTACGTCAAGGACTATCCGGTGGAACGGCTGTTCCGCGACGCCAAGGTCACGGAGATCTACGAGGGGACTTCGGAGATTCAACGTATTGTGATTGCACGCGAGCTGTATTCGAAATGACGGGCGTATGGGCGTATGGGCGCATGGGTGTATGGGCGTATGGGGGTATGACAATCGCTAACTGCGCGCCGCCCACACGCCCACACGCCCACACGCCCATACGCCCACACGCCCACACGCCCATAACAATCATCTATCCCTAACCATGAAGCTTTTCGACACCATCGCCGACATGGGCCACGAGCAGCTCGTGCTCTGCCAGGATTCGGCGTCCGGATATCGCGGCATCGTTGCCGTGCACAGCACTGTCCTTGGGCCCGCACTCGGCGGCACGCGCTTCTGGAGTTACGCCACGGACGAAGACGCCATCGTCGATGCGCTGCGGTTGGCGCGCGGCATGACCTACAAGAACGCGGTCGCGGGCTTGAACCTCGGCGGCGGCAAGTCGGTCATCATCGGCGACAACAAGACCGCCGATCGTGAGATGATCTTCCGCGCGCACGGCCGGTTCGTCGAAAGTCTGGGTGGCCGCTACATCACCGCGGAAGACGTTGGCACGAGCACCGCGGACATGGACTACGTCCACATGGAGACCGATTACGTCAGCGGTCTCGCCGGTCGTTCCGGCGACCCGTCGCCGGTCACCGCGCACGGCGTCTTTCGCGCCATTCAAGCATCGGCCAAGGAGCGCTGGGGCTCCGACGATCTGACCAACAAGGTCATCGCCGTTCAGGGGTGTGGCCACGTCGGCTATTATCTCGCGAAGGAATTGCACGAGGCGGGCGCGAAACTCAT
The DNA here is from genome assembly GCA_035606695.1 of Gemmatimonadaceae bacterium. NCBI lineage: Bacteria > Pseudomonadati > Gemmatimonadota > Gemmatimonadia > Gemmatimonadales > Gemmatimonadaceae > Gemmatimonadaceae bacterium. The sequence goes on along the minus strand of DATNEW010000041.1, from coordinate 91,448 downwards.
CGTGACCGATATCGACGCCGAGCGCGTGAAGCGCGTCGTCAGCGAGTTCGGCGCGCGCGCGGTGACCGCCGACGAGATCTACGGCGCGCAGGCCGACATCTTCGCGCCGTGCGCGCTGGGTGCGATCATCAACGACAAGACGATCCCGCAGCTCAGGGTCGAGATCGTCGCGGGGGCAGCGAACAATCAGCTGCTCGAGGAGCGTCATGGCGACGAGCTCGAGCACCGCAAGATCATGTACGCGCCGGATTACGTCGCGAACGCGGGCGGGGTGATCAACGTCTACAGCGAGCTCGCGGGCTGGACGTCGGCTCGCGCGTTCCGCAAGGCCGACGAGATCTACGATACGATTCTCAAGGTCTTCGCCATCGCGAAGAACGACAAGATTCCGACGTATCTCGCCGCGGACCGTCTCGCCGAACAGCGCATTCAGGCGGTGGGCTCGATGGTGCGGACGTGGCCGCAGTGGCCGAATAAATAGGCGCGTGGGCGCATGGGCGAATGGGCGTATGACAATCCTCACGCCCATACGCCCATACGCCCCCATACGCCCATACGCCCATGAAAGAACGCATCCTCATCGCCAGCGATCACGCCGGCTTCGCATTGAAGGAGAAGCTCGAGCGCAAGCTCGCCGAGCTCGGATTCGACGTGGACGATCTCGGCACCGCCAGCCCGCAGTCGTCGGACTACGCCGACTTCGCGCATCCGCTGGCGCAGCAGGTGAGTGAAGGGAAGGTCAAGCGCGGCGTCTTGATGTGCGGCACGGGACTTGGCATGAGCTACACGGCCAATCGGTATCCGCACGTTCGCGCGGCGGTCGCGTGGGAGCCTGAAATCGCGAAGCTGGCGCGCGAGCACAATGATGCGAACGTGCTCGTGCTGCCGGCGCGCTTCGTGGATGACGACAAGGCCGTCGCCATTCTGAAAACGTGGCTCGAAACGCCGTTCGAAGGCGGCAGACATGCTCGGCGCGTCGAGAAGATTGAGAAAACTTGAAAACGATTCAGGGATGACACATGACTGATTGGACGAACCATCCGCTCTGCTCGCCCGGCAAGGCACTGCGCGAGCGCGATCCCGACATCGCGAAGCTGATCGACGAAGAGATCTGCCGGCAGAAGGATGGCCTGGAGCTCATCGCGAGCGAGAACTTCGTATCGCCCGCGGTGCTCGAAGCGATGGGCTCGCCGCTGACCAACAAGTACGCCGAAGGACTGCCGGGGAAGCGCTACTACGGCGGCTGCGAGGTCGTCGACCAGGTCGAGCAGCTCGCGATCGACCGCGCCAAGCAATTATTCGGCGCCGAGCATGCGAACGTGCAACCGCATTCGGGTGCGCAGGCGAACTACGCCGCCATGACCGCGTTCCTCAAACCGGGCGACACGTTCCTGGGCATGGATCTGTCGAACGGCGGACATCTCACGCACGGCTCGCCGGTGAATTTCTCCGGCATGCTGTTCAAGGCGGTGTCATACGGCGTGACCGACGAAGGCTTGATCGACATGGACGACGTGCGCGCCAAGGCCCGCGAGCATCGCCCGCGCATGGTGCTCGCCGGATATAGCGCGTATTCGCGCGTCGTGGACTTCGCGGCCTTCGCCGAGATCGCGCGCGAGATCGGCGCGGTGTTCATGGTGGATATGGCCCACTTCGCGGGGCTCGTCGCGGCGGGCGTGTATCCGTCGCCCATTCCCCATGCGGACGTCGTGACGTCCACGACGCACAAGACGCTGCGCGGCCCGCGCGGTGGATTGATTCTATCGACGGCCGCGCACGCGAAGGCGATCGACAAGTCGGTGTTTCCCGGCAGCCAGGGCGGTCCACTCGAGCACATCATCGCCGCGAAGGCTGTGTGCTTCAAGGAAGCGCTCGATCCGTCGTTCAAGGATTACGCGGCGCGCGTCATCGCGAACGCGAGAGCGCTGGCGAAGGCGCTGATGGACCGCGGCTTTCAGATCGTGTCGGGCGGCACCGACAATCACCTCATGCTCGTCGATCTGCGAAACCGCGGCCTCACGGGCAAGGTCGCGCAGCTCGCGCTCGACGATGCGGCGATCACGGTCAACAAGAACACGGTGCCGAAGGAAACACAGTCGCCGTTCGTCACGAGCGGTATTCGCATCGGCACGCCGGCGGTGACGACGCGGGGTATGGGCGAGCGGGAAATGGCCACGATCGCGGGCTTGATCGACCGCGTGCTCAAAGATCCGGAGAACGCCGGCGAGAAAACCGCGGTGCGCGACGAAGTTCGCGCGCTGACGCGAAAATTTCCGCTGTACGCCTGAACATGTCATCCTGAGGGCCGGAAGGCCCGCGGGACCTCTTGGTCGCCGGAGAAATCTCCTCCGACGTGGAAGGGGTCCTTCGCTTCGCTCAGGATGACAAGTTAGGCCTGCGCGGGCAACCGCCGCACCACCGACGCCACGCATTGCGCGGCGAGATCGCGCGTCGTGTACGAGCACAGATCGAGGTCGGTGCGCCGCCACTGCCAATCTTCCGGGCTCGTGGCGTGCGGCTGCAACACGTGCTCGAACGCGGGCATGGCGGTTTTGGCGTCGGCCACGCCATTCTGGTCGCCGAGCTGTCCCGCCCACTCGATGACGAGCAGTTGTCCGTCAGCGATGGCGTTCGAGCGGCCGCGAATCCATGAAAAGCTCAAGCCCACCGGTCCGATCTGCACCGTGTAGCGATCGGGGGTGCGCCGCGCTTCGGCGGCGAGTCCCGCGGGCAGCGTACCCGGCGCCTCGCACAGCTTCAGCACCGTCGCCGAGAGAGAGTCGAGCTCGCGGTTGATGAGCGCCATCGCGCGCTGCGACGAAAGGAACGACGCCCGTGCGCGCGCACGCTGTTCATCGTCCGCTGCACGCGCGGCGATCGCCGATTCCGTCAGTTTCTTCGGCGCACCACCCGCCTCGACGACCGCCCCGACGATCGTGTCGATCGCGAGCTGGCCAGTCGGCGAATCGCTCGACCTGAGAATCGTCGCCTTCATCCAACTCGGAATCGGCGCGTTGTCGATCGGAATGACGACGACGTCCTTCTTCTTCGTCGTGCCGATGCGCGCCTTCACGCCCGCGGCTTCGATGCCGCTCGTCTCGGACGCGCCCCACAGCCGCTGAAAGAGCACGACGACCACACGCGCATCCTTCTCGATCGTTTTCTTGATCGCGGCGTTGGCGATTGCGGTGCGCGGCTTGTCAGCGGTCTTCGGCGCCACGAACACGGGCTTCGACAGACGCTGCTCGAGGCGGCGCTTGAGCTCCGCCACCGCGAGTGCGTCGAAGTCGGCAGCGGTGATCGCTACGTCGTACTTGAAGGCGCGCTTCGTCGGCATCGGGTTCGGTGGACAAGGTGAATGACCATGTTGCGGGCAGAAATCAGCATCACCCGCAGTAACCGTTGTCAAATAATCTACCATTTGGATCGGCACGCCGCCTGCCTCAGCCTTTTCGAGCGTCATTCAGTGGCCCGAAAGGGTTGTGGCGGCGCTGAACAGCCGTCATTTTGTCTCCATCGGCGGGACCGCGAGTCTCGCCGTTTCTTTGGACTGTTGAGGTACGGAGGTACCTGGGATAGTGGCGGAACTGGCGTTTCGAGACGGCATCATGGACCGCATCCGGCTGCGGGAGCAGCGCTTTGACGAGCGCGCCTATCTGTTCGTGCTCGCCGCCCTCGAGTACTGCCAGCAGCGTCTGGACGAGCGCCGCCACATCAATGGGCGAGAGCTCGCGCTGGCCTGCCGCGATCTAGCGCTGGACCGGTTCGGCGTCATGGCCCGCCTGGTGCTCGAGCACTGGGGCGTCCGCAGCTCGGCCGACATCGGCGATGTCGTCTTCACGCTGGTCGACCTGGGGCTTCTCATGAGCCAACCCACCGACACGCGCGAAGAATTTGCCGAAGTGTTTGCTTTCGATCAGGCGTTCGAGCGCGAGTATCCGTGGTCCGGAGTGTTGACCGTTTAGCGTTCTGAGGTTCGAGATCGCGATTCATCCTGCGGCGCGTCCGCGACGAATGGCGAGCGCGTTTGACGACGTGATGATGGGAGAGGGTGGGCATGGAGAAAGCGATGGAATTTCCGAGCTGCAGGAAATGCAACGTGGGTACGTTGCTTCCCTTGAGCGACTATGGCCGCGATGGCGCGCCGATCACCTATAAAGCCTGGGCCTGCAGCAATCCCGATTGCGGCTTCAACGTCCGCATCGACAACGGTGAACTGAGCTACGGCCGCACCGTCGGAACGTCGCAGAAGTAGCAGTCCACCCCACCCCATTCCATTATGATCCGCGTCGTCACGAGCTCGGAGTCGGCGGCGCGAGATGCTTCGGCGATTGCCGCCGGCGTGCCGTCGCGCGCACTCATGCAACGGGCCGGTGCCGCGGCCGCGGGCGAGATCGCGCTCCGCTATCGCGATCGGTTGTCGGCGGGCGTCCTGGTGCTTGCGGGTCCGGGCAACAACGGCGGCGATGCCTGGGTCGTCGCACGCGCGTTGTCGGCTGCCGGCGCACGCGTCCGCGTTCTGGAGCCGATCGAAGCGAAGACACCCGATGCGTCGGCCGAGCGCGCGCTCGCGCTCGAGACGCTTCCCGAGGGCAGTCTCGTGTCCGGCACGGACGCGACTGATTCGATCGCGGGCGTCGAACGCATCGTCGTCGATGGGTTGTTTGGCACCGGCGGCCGAGGACACCTCACCGGTGCGTTCGCGAAGTGTGCCGAGCTGACGATCGCCGTACGACAGCGCGGCGCGGTTGTCGTTGCGCTCGATCTGCCGAGCGGCGTCGACGCGACGACGGGCGAATCGAGCGAGCACGCCATCTCGGCCGACTGCACGTTGACCTTCGGCACCATCAAACGCGCACACCTCATACGCCGCGACGCTTGCGGAACGATCGTCGTCCTCGACATCGGGCTCGGCGTCCACAGCTCACTCGACGACGGCGCGCCCTCGCTCATTGACGATGCCTACGTCGCGGCAAATCTGCCGCCGATCGGCGCCGAAGCCCACAAGGGCACGCGAAAGAAGCTGGCGATCGTCGGCGGCTCGGCCAGGATGGCGGGCGCAACCGTCCTGGCCGCCCGCGGCGCGATGCGCAGCGCGATCGGCATGGTCAAGCTGGTGGTCGACCCGGCGAGCGTGCCGGTCATTCAGGAGACCGAGCCTCACGCGCTCGCCGCGCCGTGGCCGACCGATGCGGATGGCGTCCGCACCACCATCGCCGAATGGGCCGACGCCGTCGTCATCGGTCCCGGACTCGGCCGGTCCGATGCCAGCCGGGCGATACTGGAATTGGTATTACATAATTGGAATGGTCCGATGTTGCTCGATGCCGACGCGATCACGCTGTTCGAGGGACGCGCACAGCTGCTCGCGGGACTGATCGGCGACCAGGCCGCGTTGCTGACGCCGCATCCGCTCGAGTTCTCGCGCATCAGCGGCATTCCGGCCGAAGAGGTGCTCGCGAATCGCTTCGACGTCGCTCGCTCCGAGGCAGCGGCGTTGGGCGCGACGATTCTTCTCAAGGGTGTGCCGACGATCATCGCGTCACGCGGCGGCGCGCAGCTCGTGAGCGCGACGGGTACGCCCGCGCTCGCGACTGCCGGCAGCGGCGACGTGTTGAGCGGCATCGCGGGAACGATGCTCGCTCAAACCGGAAACGCGTTCGTTGCCGGCGCGATCGGGGCCTACGTTCACGGCCGCGCGGCGGAGCGCATTCCGAGCAGCGCCGGCGTGCGCGGAATCTCGCTCGAGGACGTCGTCGCCGAGTTGCGCCAGAGCTGGACGTTCGACGATCGGCCGACGCGATATCCCGTACTCGCCGAGCTGCCGGCGATCGGTAGATGACGGGCGAGATCGCACTTGGACCGGGCGCGGAATTCGACGCCATCCGCGAGCTGCTTGCGCGGTGGGGCACGCGAGCCCAGGGCGTCGGCGACGACGCGGCGGTGTGGTCGCCGCCACGCGGCGATCGGGTCGTCGCGAGCGTCGATACGGCGGTCGACGGACGCCATTTTCGGCGTGACTGGCTCTCACTTCGCGAGATCGGATATCGCGCCGTCGCCGCGGCGCTGAGCGATCTCGCGGCGATGGCCGCGCACCCGAGCGGCGTGTTGATCTCGCTGGTCGTACCGAGCGATGCGCGCGAGTCGCTCGGCGAGTTGGCGGACGGTTTTGGTGAAGCGGTGACCGCTGCTCGCACGGTAATTCGCGGCGGCAATATCAGTTCTGGCAGCGAGCTTTCGATCACCACGACCGTGTTCGGACACGCGTTCGCGCCATTGATGCGCAGTGGCGCCACGCCTGGAGACAAGCTGTTCGTGACGGGCCGGCTTGGCGCACCCGGCGCTGCGCTGACTGCACTCCGTCGCGGCGAACGTGCTGAGCGGTTTCACGAGCGCTTTGCGCATCCGGTGCCGCGACTTGCCGAGGCGCGATGGCTCGCGTGGCAGGGTGCGTCGGCGGCCGTCGACATTTCGGACGGTCTCGTTGCGGATGCCGGTCATCTCGCCGCGGCCAGCGATGCGCGGATCGTGATCGACGCGCCGCGGTTGCCGCTCATCGGCGGCATCGATGCGCGCGACGCGCTCGTCAGCGGGGAAGAATATGAGCTGCTCGTGACCGGGCCGGCGTTCGATACACGCGCGTTCGAAGCCCGCTTCGGCATTCCGCTGACGGAGATTGGCCGCGTCCGTCAACCGGAGGCGAGCGGCGTGGGCGTTCACGTGAAGGACGCAATGGGCGCGCGCGTTGAAATCAGCGCGGGCCACGATCACTTTTCGCGTTGATGCGATCGCTGTTCGTCGCGCTTGTCGCGCTGGTCATGACGATGATTCTGGGGCCAACGGTCATCGTCGCTCGTCTGCTCCGACGGCCGCAGGGGCCGGATTCGATCTATTCCCGCGCCGTTCGGACGTGGGCGCGGTCGATCAACCGCGCGGCGGGAGTGACCGTGCACGTCAACGGCGCGGAACGGCTGAATCGCGCATCGGGCTCGGTGTTCGTCGCCAACCACGTGAGCTGGTTCGACATCTTCGCGCTCGCGTCGCAGGTGCCGTGGTGCAGCTTCGTCGCGAAGGCTGAGCTTCGTCGCATCCCCGTCTTTGGCTTCGCGGCCGAATGCGCCGGCATCGTGTTTCTCGAGCGCGAGAATCGCAAAGCGGCGTTCGAGTCGTACAAGGTCGCCGCGAAGGAAGTGCAGCGCGGGCGCGCGATCATCGTTTGCCCGGAAGGGACGCGCGGCCAGGACTACCATCTTCGACCGTTCAAGAAGGGGCCGTTCGTGCTCGCGATCGCGTCACAGACGCCGATCATTCCCACCGTCGTCTACGGTGCGCGCGAAGTGATGCCCAAGGGCACGTTTCGCGTGCGGCCCGGCACGATCGAGCTCCACTTTCTGGAGCCTTTGCCCACGGTCGGTTACGACTACGATCATCGCGCCGAATTGATGACGGAAACGTGGACCCGGATGGCAGACGCGCTACGCGCGATCTACGGCGTGTCGACGTCGGAGCATCCGGTCGCGGGCGTGTAAGCCCCGCGCTCGGCGCGCGACAACGCCGCGAAACTTCGCAAGAAATATCAAGCGCGTCTCGTCGGCGCTTCCTACATTCCCGTGCAATGAAACCGGGAACGCGGAGCTTCTACGGCCAGGCGGTACGCCGCGTGCTTGCGCGCGTCGTCGATCATCTCGATGCCGCGCTCGACCTCGAGTCGCTGGCGCGCGACGCCTGTCTGTCGCCGTTCCATTTTCATCGCGTGTTCGGCGGCATGGTCGGAGAAACCCCGATGGAGCTCGTGCGGCGCCTGCGGATGGAGCGCGCCGCGTGGCGACTCGCACACTCCGGCGCGCCCGTCACCGACGTCGCGTTCGGCGCGGGCTACGACACGCACGAGGCCTTCACGCGCGCCTTTCGCGCGAACTACAACATGCCGCCGACCGAATTTAGAAAACTCTCACAGGCGCGGATCGAGCTCGCGGCTGCCTGCGGTGTACACTACGAGCCGCACGCCGCGAATGCCGCCGCGGCCGCGATCGCCGCATTCACACCACGACACACCGGAGGACTCGACATGCACGTCGACATCGAGGACAAACCCGCCATGCGCGCGGCGGGCGTGCGACACATCGGCCCGTACATCCAGATCAACGAGGCGTTCGGGCGTTTGGGTGCGATTGCCGGACCGGCGGGTCTCTTCGGGCACCCCGGCGCGGTGATGATCGCACTCTATCACGACGACCCGGAGTCCACGGCGGCCGATCAGCTCCGCTCCGACGCCGCGATCGTCGTGCCCGAGGGCGTGAAGATTCCCGACACGCTCACCGAGCACCGCCTCCCGGCCCGGCGATACGCATGCACCGTACACAAGGGACCGTACGAGCGGCTCGGCGACACGTGGGCGCGCTTCATGGGCGAGTGGATTCCCGCGAACGCCGTTCGGATCGCCCAGGGCGAAAGCTACGAACGCTACCTCAACGATCCAACGCGCACGCCGAAGGAAGAATTGCTCACCGAGATTTGCGTACCCGTGGAGTAATGCACGCGCGTCGAGATGACAACCACGCCGGATGGTTTTAGCGTTATCGGCATGGCAACCATCTCACAGATCAAGGCGCGAGAGATTCTCGATAGCCGTGGCAATCCGACCGTCGAAGTCGACGTCCTGTGCGCGAATGGCGTGACCGGCCGCGCCGCCGTTCCGAGCGGCGCGAGCACCGGCGAACACGAAGCCGTCGAGCTGCGTGACGGAGACTCGGGCCGCTATGGCGGCAAGGGTGTTCAGCACGCCGTGCAGAACGTCGAGGATACGATCGCTCCGGCGCTGCAAGGCCGCGACGCGACCGACCAACTCGGCATCGACAGCGCGATGATCGAGCTCGATGGTACGCCGAACAAGTCGAGCCTTGGCGCCAATGCCATTCTCGCCGTGTCGCTCGCCGTTGCGCGCGCGGGCGCGGCCTCTGTCACGATGCCGCTGTATCGCTACTTGGGCGGTCCCCTCGCGCGCGTCATGCCCGTGCCGATGATGAACATTCTCAACGGCGGCGCCCACGCCACCAACACCGTGGACTTTCAGGAATTCATGATCGTGCCCATCGGCGCCGAGACGTTCGCCGACGCGCTGTGCATGGGCACCGAGGTCTTCCACGCGTTGAAGAAAGTGCTCGTGAAGCGGAGGCTCGCGACGGGCGTCGGCGACGAGGGCGGCTTCGCGCCGGATCTGCGCGACGACGAGGAAGCGATCAAGGTCATCCTCGAGGCGATCGACGCCGCCGGCTACGCCGCAGGCAAGGAGATCGCGCTCGCGCTCGATTGCGCGGCGAGCGAGTTGTACTCGAACGGCGCATACACGTTCAAGAAGAGCGGAGCAGGGACGAAGGACGCGGAAGGGATGATCGAGTTGTACAAGTCATGGATCGACGAGTATCCGATCGTGTCGATCGAAGACGGGCTCGCCGAAGACGACTGGGATGGTTGGTCGAAGCTCACCGCGGCGCTCGGCGATCGCTGCCAGCTCGTGGGCGACGACTTGTTCGTGACGAATACCGAGCGTCTGGCGCGCGGCATCGAGAGCGGCGTCGCGAATGCCATCCTCATCAAGGTGAATCAGATCGGCACGCTCAGCGAAACGCTCGAGGCGATCGAGATGGCCCGCGCGGCGGGCTATCTGTCGGTGATCTCGCACCGCTCCGGTGAAACGGAGGATACGTTCATCGCCGATCTCGCGGTCGCGACCGGAGCCGGGCAGATCAAGACCGGTTCGGCGAGCCGCACCGATCGCATCGCGAAGTACAATCAGCTGCTGCGCATCGAGGAGCAGCTGGGCGGCGCCGCGGAGTTCCCGGGCGGCGCGTTGTACGGTATCTGACCGCTCTGACCGTGGATGGTCGCACCGTCGTTCGCCGCCTGATCATTGCGGCGCTCGGGCTGGCCGGGCTCGCCTTCGCGGTACAGGGTGGCGAGTTCGGCACGACGGATCTCGTGCGTCAGAAGCGCCAGCGCGCGCGGGTGACCAAAGCGGTTGATTCACTGCAGCGCGTCGTCGACTCGCTCACGCGCTACAAGGACAAGGTGCAGCACGATCCGGCGACGCAGGAGCGCATCGCGCGTGAAGTGTTCGGTATGGTGCGCGGCAACAAGGAACTGCTGTATCGATTCAGCAGTGCGCCGGACACGGTGGCGAAGGCACCCAAGTCGCCTTGACACGCTTTGACGTACCCTTAGTTTACGGTCACTGCCGCGGGGTGGAGCAGCCTGGTAGCTCGTCGGGCTCATAACCCGAAGGTCGCGGGTTCAAATCCCGCCCCCGCTATTCGGACGGCCGGTCCTTAGGGGCCGGCCGTTTGATTTCAGGGTATGTGGTTGTTGGCGGCACGTGTTGGCAGGGTAGCTCAGGTGGTTAGAGCACGGCACTCATAATGCCGGGGTCGTGGGTTCGAGTCCCACCCCTGCTATTGGAAGAAACCAACCGAATCTGCAGCCCTACGGCCTGATTCGCGCGATCGCCTCGGCGAACAGGCTCTGCACGTCGGCCAGCGTCGTCGTCGGATCGTTGTTGTAGTCCATCATGCGATGGTGATAATTCCGCGACTTCGTGCGTTCGTCGACGATCTCGCGCACCAGCTCGCCCGCGGGCCGGCGGTGATGGTATCCGCCTGCCACGTCGATCTCCGCCTGCTCCACCGCGCAGTAGATGCTCCACTTCGTGGCGTGCGCCGGACACGTGCGGTCGTCGGCGCGATTCCACACGGAATCCGACGACAGGATCTTCATGGCGCGCACCAGGATCTGGCGATCGACCGCATTCGGAGCGATCTCCTTCGTCGTGTCCATCCGGAACGTGATGCGCGAGCCGTGCGCCGTGAAGCCAGATACCGGGAACCAGCCGTTGTAGGTTCGGATCACGCCGTGGCCGCCCTTATAGATCTCGATCTCCACACTGTCCGCGACGCGTTCCATGTCCGACGCCGCATGCTGTTGCACTCGAGCTTCCAACTCGCGGAAGTATTCCCGCACGTCGGCAAACGTCGTCGTCGAGTCATTGTTGAATTCAATGAGCGGGTCAGACCCCTTTCGCCGAGCGACGACGTCCACGCCGTGGCGCCCTTCGAAGTTGACCGGCCCCTCCGCGTCGGCCATCGTGCCGGCCCACACTTCCGTTGGCTGCGCGTCCTTGCGCCACACGCCGCTGCTGATCGTTTTGGCTCGCGAGACGAAGAACACGGGCACCTCTTCCCACAGCGTGCCACACGATCCCCCTGGGTCATCAGCCGAGACGTGTAGTGCGCATTCGATCGGCCGGGGCGATGACTTCGTATTGGCGGGGGCGCCAGCGGCCGCGGGATTCCACTCGAGCCCGGCCGCTTCCTTGATGGCGCGGCCCAACGCACACCGGACCGTATACGTCGTGTCCTCCCGGGGGCATCCACCGCGGTCGACACGATTCCAGTGTCCGGGCGACGAGAGCAGCGCCGCGGCCCGCTGCACGATGCGGACGTCGAACGGCCCGACCGCAGTCTTTGCCGACGGAACGGCGATCGCCGCCGCCTGGCAGAGAACGGGCGCGCTTCGCACGACGGCGATGGTCAGAAGCGTCGCGCTGGCCGCTCGGTTGATCCTCAGTATCGTCACCGGTAAGGCGAACGGCATTGATAGCTCCGACAAGAGACACAGTGACATGAGGAATGTCTCCTATTCCTCCTTGTGATTTCGTGCGCGCTATGGCCGATGGCGTCGACATACTGGCGCGCTCAGCGGTACCCCTCTGAATTAGAGGGGAAGCTAGGACAACGGCGTTGCCGCGGCAAGGTGGAGGAGCCCAGCTTCGTCGGCGCCGCTCCAAAGCCGGTGGGATATGCTCCCACCCAGCCTTTGCCACCGGTTGATTGCTCGGCCCCTTGGTCTTCGAGCAGCTATCGCGCGACGCGCTGCAGATTGGTCAAGGGTCGCTCTATCCGGCGCTCTACCGGCTCGACCGCAAAGAGCTCGTGACGAGCGAATGGTCCACCACTGAGAACAATCGCGAGGCCAAGTATTATCGTCTCACGGCCGCCGGACACCGTCCGCTATCCGCCGAGACGACCGGTTGGCGCCGGTTCGCGGACGCCGTCGATCTCGTGCTGGTCGCCGAGCGCTGAGATGAATTCCTCCGAGCGTCCAGACTCTGGCTGCGTGCCGCGCTGCGCCGCGACTGGGTCGAGCACGACATGGATCGAGAGCTGCGCTTTCATCTCGAACGTGCGACGGAGCTCAACGTCGCGCGCGGTATGGGCGCGGACGTGGCGAGGCGCGCCGCGCTCGTTGCATTTGGCGGCGTGGAGCGGGCGAAGGAAGCTGTTCGTGACGGGCGCGGCACGCGCTTGCTCGAGCAGACGAGCGGCGACGTGCGATTTGCGGTGGGCTCATTACGGCGGCGGCCGGCGTTCGCCGTCGTCGCTATGGTTGCGAGCGGCCTGCCGGCCTGCCGGCCTGGCGGCTTGGGCGCGTCACGCCGACGACGATCCTGCGATCGGATTGACTGATTCGCGGCCCGCGACGTTCCAGTTTCGATATTGCGGAAGTCTCATGCAATCACGGATAGCCAGTCGAGTCGATGACTTGACTGGCTTTTTCACTGCTCGCCGGCGACGCACCGCGGTCGATCGCGCGCGCACGTTCCAACGCCGCTCGATCCCATTGGCCGAGATCCGCCGCCGCCGCGTACGTGCTTTCGAGAAACGCGAGTAACGTCGCGTCGGGCGAGACGGAGGTCCGCACTACCTCGTACGGCAAGATGAACTCGGTACGGCAAGATGAACTCGCCCATATCGCGGCTGTAGAATGCGCCGGCGGCCACGGAACGGTCTGCGTACCCGGGCGGCTCCGGATACGCATACGCATAAAAGGCCGGCTCGGTGATCGCGCCGCCGCCGGGCCAGAAGCCCGCGCTGCTGCACTCGTGCGAGTAGGCTTCGGCCATGACGTATGCGGGGCAGTGCGGAGCTCCGCCAGGATGCGGCGGCGCGCGCCGGCCGGAGAAGCGCGTGTACGCCAGATCGAAGCTGCCCCAGAAGAAATGCACCGGGCTCGCTTTGCCGATGAAGCCGCCGCGAAATTGCTTCAACACGCGATCGGCCTGCACGAACATGCGCCAGCAGCGCTCGGCAGCGCTGCGATCGTAGGCGGCGTGCTGGTCGTCGTCGGCGAACGGAATCGCCGTTTCGACCTCGACGGGGACCGGGTAGAGATGGAGGTCGACGCCCAGGGACCGGAATGCGTCGAGGTACTCGGCGTAGAATGTCGCGACGGATTTCGGAACGAGCGGAATGACGCGCGCGGCGCGGTCGCTCGTTCGCACGTTCAGCTGGTGATCGATGAAGTCGACGTCGACGGCGAGTGTGCGTGTGCCGTACGGCATCGCGGACGTCGTGTAGCCTCGCGGCGTGACGTACAGCGTCGTCTGCCACCAGTGATTTTCCATCGGCGCGAGCGCAAGACGCGTCTTGCCGACGATCTGCAGCCACATGTGCAGCGTGGCGTGCGTATCGCGCCACGCCTCCAGCGAGAGGCTCGGCCAGGCCGAGTCGGCGGCGCCTCGAACGTCCGGGGGCATCCGCTACTGGGGCGTCGGCGCCGGTTCGAACATCAGATCGTCGACGTAGCAGTAGCCCCAATCCTCGCCCGGCTCGAAGCTCTTGATGATGGCGTGCGCCGTCGAGTGAAAGTGTTTCGTCGCGTGGCGATTGGGTGAGTCGTCGCAACAGCCGACGTGGCCGCACTCGAGGCAAAGCCGGAGATGCACCCACGATGAATGCATCTTTAGACATTCCTCACAGCCGTTCGGCGTGTGGGGGCGAACGTCGCGAACGTCGCTCAGGTGTTGGCATTGCTTCGCCATGGTTGCTCCTCATCGCCGTGGCTGACTGCGAGACGCATCACCAGGCTGGTGCGCGATCGCGTTCGTTCAGTATACCCGATCGGTCCAGGTGGCGGCGCGTCTCCGAACGGCCGTCACGGGTGTCGATGCCGTGACGAACCCGCTGGCACCCCCGGGCAGAATGCGGTGAGCCGTTGGTTTGCGTCAATAATACATTGGTCTACATGCAAACTAACTTTGTAACGCGTTGGGACCAAAGCATTTGCACTGCATCCAAATGGCGCTATTTCCCGCGCCGCGCGTTAGCTTGTTACTGACTTTCCGGTACCCGGAATATCCGCGTCTTCGCACGGGGATCACGCTCGTGATGATCGACATGCCTTTCCAAGCCTGCTGTTCAGGAAACGGGAATGAGAGCCCTCTTACGACTCACGTGCGCCGCCGCACTGGTCGCCTGCTCCGACGTGAAAACGCCGACGGCAGTGACGCAACCATTGCGCTCTCCTCTGCTTCCCACTCCCCACGCTGACTCGGTTTCAGGCGCCATCGGCCGGCTCGACGGCCGGCCGATCCCCGACCGCGTCGCGGAGCTCGTGTCGCAACGCTTCGCCAAAGTCTCGCTCCCGGCCGATTCGTATTCGGCGGCGTCGGACGCCGTGCATCCCGACATCGCGTGCCCGCCGCGCGCCTGGAACGGCGCGGCGTGCTGGCTGATGTACACGCCGTATAAGAATTCGAATTCAACATATGAAAATCCGGGCGTGCTGATCGCGTCGACGGACACGTCGTGGCGCACGCCGCCCTCGATCACGAATCCGATCGTACCGTTTCCCGGCGTGGGCGCGTACAACTCGGATCCCGATCACGCGTTCGACCCCGGGACCGGACGCCTGGTTCAGGTCTATCGCGTCGTCGCGGACAGCTTCAACAAGATCATGATCATGTCGACCGCCGACGCGCGGACGTGGACCGCCCCGCGCGTTGCGTTCAAGGAACGCAACCACGACGCGGTGTCGCCGTCGCTGATCATCGACGCGAATCGCGGCGCGCGGCTCTGGTACGTGCGCTCCGGCGCGGATGGGTGCAGCTCGCAGAGCAGCAGCGTGCAGATGCGTACCGCGCAACCGGACAGCAGCCAGCGCTTCGAGCAAACCAACTGGTCGGAGGCCACGCCGGTCGACTTGAAAATCCCCAATTCCGTCGTCTGGCATCTGGACGTCTCGGCGCTGCCGGGCGATGCGGGTTACGTGGCGCTCGTCGTCGCATTCCGAGACGGCACCAGTTGCGGGTACAGCGATCTCTGGCTCGCCGCGAGCCCCGACGGAATTCACTGGCGCACGTACGCGATGCCGATCTTCTGGAGGACAATGAAGCTGGCGAGCCAACGCGCGATCTCGACGTGGTATCGCGGCACGGTGCGCTACGACGCCGGCACCGATTCGCTCCACTTATGGCCGTCCGCGCTGGCCGGCACGGCGTGGACGATCTACCACACGGCGGTGAAGCTGCGCGACATCCGCGGGCTGCTCGAGCAAGCGCAACCGAGCGACTACAAGTCGTTGTTCAATCTGCGCTCGGTCCCGGGTACTGCTGCCCTGATGCCCTGATGCCCTGATGCCCTGATGCCGTGACGCGGTGATGCTGGAAACCGTCCTCCAGCATCGGTCAGGAACCAATTCAAGTCCTTCCGGATTTCGAGGCCGACTCCCACGTTCAGCTCTCGCTCTGGAGGACCCCGATGAAACGATGGAATTTCGCGGCTGCCCTGATGGCAGCCGCCGTACTTGCCGGTTGCGGCGGCGCCGGCGGCAGCGGCGATAGCACGGGCCCGACCACCACTCCGCCGGTCACCGGCGGACCACCGCCGACCACCTCGAACACGAACCAAGTCACCATGACGAGCAGCCAGACCTTCTCGCCCGGGACGGTGAATGTGCCCAAGGGCACCACGGTGACGTGGACCTGGCCGGCTTGCGACGATACCGGGTACGGTGGCTACGCGAGCTGCGTGACACATAGCGTCGTCTTCGACGATGGCAGCAACATCAGCTCGCCCGAGCAATCGGCCGGCACCTTCACCCGCACGTTCGCCACCGCCGGCACGTTCAAGTATCACTGCGGCGTCCACGGCACGGCGATGAACGGCCAGGTCGTCGTCCAGTAGTACGGTTAGGGGACGGTCGAGGTCGGTTCGACGCTCGAGTTCGCTCCGTGAAAAGGCTCGCCGACCGGCGGGCCTTTTTTGCGTAGGAATTGTAAAGTGTTCATCAAAAAAACCTGGCTCGCGGCGGACCCGTCAACGCTTTGCCGCGTCGAGCGTTACCTTTACATACAAATCTCGATCATAGTCTACCGAAGGAACGTCCGACAGCACCGCCGATCGAACGACGTCTCCCGCCCACCCTCTCGAGCCGCTTCGTTGCGATGCCGCTACGCTCGACCGTCCTGTCGTTGATATTCGCTGCCGCCCTGTGGCCCATCGAGGCCGGCGCGCAGCAGAAATTCACCACTCAGATCCTGATCGTCCCGGCGTTCCGCGGCTCCGACCGCGGCATCGCCGGCAAAGCGAGTGACATCGTGCGCAGCCGCATCGCCGGCGCGTTTCCGCGCAGCGAGCTTCGGGTCATCTCGGGCGGCGACATCGACGAGTGGCTGCGCCTGTCCGGCTTCGAGGAGAACGCCGTTCTCAGCGAAGGCGAGCTGAAGGAAATGGCGCGGAAGTTCCGCGCGGATGAACGCATCACGGGCACCGTGACGCGCGCCACGGGCAAAGTCCACATCGATGCCGAGCTCACGCTGGTGCGCGATCTTCGACTGACGCAGCCGCTCGCCGCCGACGGACCAACCGTGAGCGACGCGGCCGAGGCGCTCGCGCGCGACGCCGTCGCCGCACGAAAGCAGCTCGTGCCACTGCGCCTTTGCGAGAACGCCGATCGTGAAAATCGGCCCAAAGAGGGCGTCGCCGCGGCGGCGACCGCAATCTCCGCATATGCGCCGGCGGTCCCGGCTCGAATCTGTCTGTTGAATGCACTGGCGAAGCTCGACGTCTCGGCCGACAGCGTCATCGCGGTTTCGCAGGCGATTCTGAAAGTGGCGCCGGCCAATCCCATCGCCCTCGAGGATCTCGCGCAGGCGCTCGACAGCAAGGGCAAGCAAGAGGCGGCGGCGCCTGAGTGGGTCCGTTTGCTCGCGACGGACTCGTCGAACGAAGCATTGATCGAGAAAGTCGTGAACGCGCTCGCGCGCGAAGGCAACGCGCGCGTGGCCGCGCCGCTGATCGACCGCGGGACCAACGAGCACCCTGAAAACCTGCCGCTGCTCAAGCTCCGGTGGCTCGTGCATCTCGCGTACAACGACTGGAAGGGTGCCATCGCCGCCGGCGAGCGGTTGCTCGACAAGGACCTGGGCGCCCAGAACGATCCTGATTTCTACTCACGGCTCGCGACAGCGTATCGATCCGACAGCCAACCGTCGCGCGCGCTGGCGATCGCCGCGATGGGCGTCGCGAAATTCCCGAAGGATGCGCCGTTGTACGTCGTCTATCTGCAGCTCGTTCACGCGGAAAACGACGCGGCACTGCCGCGAGGACTGGCGCGTTTTCCCGAAAGCGCCGAGCTTCACGTGCTCGCCGCGCAGAATCTCAAGAGCAGCGGCAACGCGTCCGGTGCGCTCGAGGAAACGCGGCGCGCCCTGGCTGCCAATCCGAAGCTCCAGCATGGCTACCTGCAGCTAGCGCAGCTCGAGATGGACGCCGGCCAGCCTGACAGCGCGCTCGCGTCGATCGACCTCGCGTTGAAGAACGGGGAAGACCGCGGCACCGTCGCGCAATTCGCGCTCGCGCGCGGCAACGCGTTGTACAAGGCGGCGACCGGAACGCAGAAGCGAGAGGACTATCAGCGCGCGATCAAGTTCCTGGCGTTCGCCGAGAAAATCGCCCCGTCGGCGCAGGCAAAATTCCTGCTCGGAGCATCATCGTTGTCGATCAGCCAGTCGGCGGCCAACGAAGCGACGCCGGCCAAGAGCTGCGAGTTATCGAAGCTCGCCGACTCCACGCTGACCGATGCCGAGATCAATCTGGTGAGCGGCGGTGCCGCGGCGCCCGAGGCAGCGAAGCAGTTCCTCGACTACGTCGCCAAGCTGCGGCCGTATGTGTCGGAGCAGGTCAAGACGTTCTGCGCGATACACTGACTACGCAGTCATCGCGTGCGAACGTCAGCGAGGAGTTGTCATCCCGAGTGAACGAAGCGAGTCGAGGGATCCCCTTCACTACGGAGAACTCCTCCGCCGGGACGGGGGTCCCTCGACTCGCCGACGCTCGCTCGGGATGACGAAAGGGCACTTTGCTCACAGCGCCGGCTGCGCTTCCGCCGCGGTCGCGTCGCTGGCGAGGTCTCTCTCTCTGCGCGCCGCGCGCAGCATGCTGATCGCGGTGTACGTCACCACGACGATGACCAGGACTTTGACGTACGCCATCGGCAGATTCGTAAACCACTTCACGGCGAGCAGCACGGCCGGAATGCCGGCGATCGCCATGCCGATCATCGCCGGCGAATAGTACGCGCGCGCCCGAATGAACCGTGCGACGGCCACCGGCATGAGGAACGCGCACGCGCCCATCATGATCGGGAACGCCGACTTCTCCGTCATGCCCAGCGCGGTCACGAGAATCAAGCACGGCGCGTAGAGGCCGATGCCCAGTGTCATCAGCGCGCCCAGGATGAACAAGCCGCCCATCCCAAGAATCCATCGCGTGCCCGTGAGGCTCGTGGTTCCGACGGTCAGGGAATGGAAGACGGTCATGCGCACGACCATGATGATGGCGGCGGCGAGAAGGCACAGTCCCATACCGACCTGGATCTTTCGGCGCG
Organism: Gemmatimonadaceae bacterium; assembly: GCA_035606695.1. NCBI lineage: Bacteria > Pseudomonadati > Gemmatimonadota > Gemmatimonadia > Gemmatimonadales > Gemmatimonadaceae > Gemmatimonadaceae bacterium. The sequence goes on along the minus strand of DATNEW010000041.1, from coordinate 72,728 downwards.
GCCAGGACGAAACGACGCCGGCGCCGAGCCATGCGCCAAGAATCGAGGCAACGATGAGGGAGATCAGCGTTCTGGGATCGACCTGCACCGGCTCGACGGTGATCAGGCCGCGGAATCCATAGATGAACAGAAAGGCTTCGGTCACGGTCGGCAACACGTAGCCAACGTTCAGCGAGCCCGGAATCTTTTCGTCCGGAATCAGCTTGAAGAACCGCACCATCGTCGTCGTCGTCGCATACGAGCCGACGCCGAGTGTGTCGAAGAAGTTGGCGACGAAGCTGATCGGCCACATGAGGGCCGATGACCTGACCGGCTGACCGGACTCTCGATCGCGAACCATCGCGCGAATGAAGATCACCAAATAAAACAGGGTGACGGCTCCCATGGCGGCGATGAGAAGAGCGATCGGTTCTGCATTGCGAACGCGGGTCAGGAAGTCCATGAGATAGGGTCCCGGGACGGCCGGATGAGAGTGAGATATGCGGTGGGGACGCCGTTCGGACGGTCGTGGCGTGGACTTGCGGGCAGCCTTGAGGATGCTTCAAGGACCGCGTGTCCGGAAGGGCATGGGCGGAGATGGTAATGCGTTGCCGGTCGAAGCGGTGCCTTGCTTGCGGCATGGCGAACGCGAGGATACTGTATCCGCCGCGTTGCGATAAAGTTGCACCGTTGCGCGTCGCACTCGCGGTACCCGCGGTCCCCATGGAGCTTGGATGACGAGACGTTCCGCCACCGAACCGAGCCGCCTCCCCCTCTATTCAGCAATCCCTGTCGCGCCCACACGCGGTACCGCCGTGCCGATTCAACGGCAGACCATCGCCAGCATGACGGTCGACGCACTTCGCGAACGCATTCTGCGCGGCGACTACCCCGAAGGCGAGCCGCTGCGCCAGGATGCGCTCGCCGACGAACTGGGCGTGAGCCGCATTCCCGTGCGCGAAGCGTTGCGCCAGCTCGAGGCCGAAGGGCTGGTGACGTTCAGCCCGCACCGTGGCGCCGTCGTGTCGAGTCTCTCGCTCGAGGAGATCGTCGAGCTCTTCGAGTTGCGCGCGGACATCGAGTCCGATCTGCTGCGTCGCGCCATTCCCCGCATGACGAAGGAACAACTGGACCGCGCGATCGACGTGCTCGATGAATTCGAGGACGCGTTGCGCGCCGGCGAGGCGACGCGGTGGGGGCCGCTCAACTGGCACTTCCATTCGGCGTTGTACGCGCCGGCGAACCGCGTCTTCACGATGAACCTGCTGCAGAAACTGCATCAGCACAGCGATCGCTACTTCCGCATGCAGGTGCTGCTTGCGCACGGCGGCGAACGCGCGAACGAGGAGCACCGCGCCATCACGAATGCGATCGTCGCCAACGACGTCGACACCGCGCTCGATCGCATGCGCAAGCACATCCTCGGCGCCGGGTGCTCGCTCGTCGAGCTGCTGCAGGAGCAGCGAGGCGCCGCGGTGGGGTCCGCGGCCGGATCGAGGAAGTAGCGACCAGGGCGCCCGCGTGCCGCGAGGCGGAACGTCGTACGAGAAGATTTACGCGGCCGTGCGGAAGATTCCGCGCGGCCGCGTTACGACATACGGGAGCGTCGCCAGAATCGCCGGAATGCCGGGGCAGCCGCGGCTCGTGGGGTACGCACTGCACGCGCTGCCGCCCGGGAGCAAGCTTCCCTGGCACCGAGTGATCAACGCGCAGGGACGACTGAGTCTCGAGCTCGCGCGCAGCGGCGCTGGAATTACCCAGCGCCTGCTGCTCGAGCGCGAAGGTGTGCGTGTCGACGCGGCGGGCCGGGTGTCGCTCGCGCGATTCGGCTGGCGAGTGACGAAGACACGGCGCGCGTCGATATCTACTTGAAGATTCCGAAGTGGCCGAGCAGCCACCAAAGCAGGATGAAAATCAGGACGGTGCTGAAGCAGCCGCCACCCAGTTTTTTCGCACCGTACCCGGCGGCGACGCCGCGCAGCAGTTTGCTCATTCCGCTCTCGTGAGAAGGGTTCGACTCGCGTGCCGCAAAATGCACAGTTCGTACCGGCACGCCGCTTGAATTCGAGAGAAGCGCCATGCGCTTCGTCATCGCCACCAGTCACTTCGCCGGTCTAGGATTCGCCCTTCGCCTCCGCGACGAGGGTCACGACGTGTTGGTTGCCTATCGTGGCATCGCCGACCGGCGCGCGGCCTGCGCGTACGATCTCGTCGGCAACGGGCTCGTTGAGAAGCGCGCCCTGCGCGAGGTGATTCACGACCGCCACCGCTTCCGCAACGCGTACTGGGTGTGGGACGAGAACCACAGCGTCGAGGAGAACGAGCTGCTGCGGTCCGAGGGCTTCAAGGTGCTCGGCGGCGGCAAGTATGCGGACACGATGGAGCACGACCGCGACGCTTGTCTGAGCTTCGTCGAAAAGTACGGCATCACGCCGCCGCCTTCCTTCGCGTTCGACGAGTCGTGTGCGGCGGTGTCCTTCCTGGAGCAGCACCCGAACACGGCGTACGTGTACAAGCCCGATCGCGGCGAGAATTACGAGACGTGGCTGCCGCAGTCGGAGACGGCGGAGGAGGCCAATCTCGAGTTGCGGCAGCATCTCAAGTCGCTGGGCACCAACTCGTCCTTCGTACTGCAGGAGCTCAAGGACGGGATCGAGACGAACGTCGAGGTGTGGTTCGTCAACGGCGAACCCCAATTCGCGTTCATGTCGATCGAATCGAAGAAGAAGCTCGCGGGCGACCTGGGCGATCTGATCGGCTGCGCGTTCGATTTCGTGTTCGGCATTCCTGTCGACAGCCGCGCGGTTCGCGAGAGTGTTGGCCGCTTGTTTCCGGCGTACCGCGAGATGCGCTACACCGGATTCGGCGACGCCAACTTCATCGCCGCGCGCGATGGCGTCTGGTTCTTCGAGAAGTGCGAGCGGTTCGGGTACAACGCGCATCCGAACTTGCTGTGGAACCTGAATCGCGATCCGCTCGGCGATACGTTCGCGTCACTCGTCGACGGCACGTTCCGTCCCAACTTCGCGCCGGGCTTCGGCGCGTCGTGCTCGATGTACATGGATCATCGCGCGTCGGGGAAGGTGATTCAGTTTCCCGAGACGATCGCGCGAGATCTGTACCTCTACGACGCGTACCGAGAAGGCGATCTCCTGCTGACCGCCGGCTACTACGACGACGTGCTCGTCGCGAACGCGTTCGGCTACACCATTCCCACCGCGTGGGAAGCGGTCGTCGCGAAGGCGCATGCGGTGAAGTTTCCCGGACGCTCGTTTCGCATCGACGGCGGTGGAACCAACTTTCCGTCGTCGCCGCTTCGCCGCTACGAGGCGCTCCAGGCGATGGGATACCTGTAGCGACCCGTAACTTTGCGGCGGTAGCTGGAAGAGGACGAATGCGCGTCCCATGCAGATGACGCCGAGCCGTTTCGGCGGAACGCCACAAATCTGCTAAGCCGAGTGATTGCAAGATGTTAAAGCGGGCACGCCCAGTGGTCTCCATCGTGCCTGAGTGGGCGGTTGAAGACACGCTCACATCTCAATCATTCGACTCATGCGCAGCCTCATTCGTGCTCTCATCGCGTCGTCGGTACTCGCGACTCCCGCACTCGCCCAGGCGCCGGAATCCGGCACCGTTCTTCACGTCACGCCATACGCCGGCGCGATGATCTTCGGCAACTATCTCAGCGGCCCGCTCGGCACGAGCTTGAGCAGCAAGCCAAGCATGCTGTATGGCGCTCAGGCGGGTTTGTCGTTGTCGCCGCAGCTGTCGCTCGTCGGCAACATCGGCTATACGAATTCCAACATGCAGGTCGGTTTGCCGATTCTCGGCGGCGTGCAGCTGGGCACGACGTCGGTGCTCCTGTATGACGCGGACCTCGAGTACGATCTCGGCAACGCGAAGGCTGGCGGGACCGCGCTCTCCCCGTTCGTGCAGGCAGGTGTCGGCGCGATGAAGTACGACGTCAACGCCGTGTCGGTCATCAACGCGAGCGCGACGAACCTTGCCGGCAACGTCGGCGTTGGCGCCGACTTCACCGTGGGACGTGGAATGGCGTTGCGCGTTCTCGCCCGCGACTACATCGGCAAGTTCAATTTCAAGGACGCGACCGGCCTCGGCATTACGGGCAACACGGCGAACAATTTCGGCCTTACGGCGGGCATGCGGTTCGATTTCTGATCGGCTAGGTTTGTCATCCTGAGCGGAGCAGAGCGCTCGCTCGGGATGACAAACCAGGACGACATGCCGACGAAAACACGCAGGAAGACCGCCGCAAAGAAAGGTCCGACGCAGCGCGCCACCAAACGCGCCGCCAAACGCGCCACGCAGCGCACCACTCGAAAGCCAGCGCCAACGCCGCCGCCGGCACGCAAGTCGCCGGCAGGCAAAGCGGGTCCCGTCAACGAGTGGATGGAACTGCGCGGTTCGCCCATTCACGGGCTCGGCGCGTTCGCGCGCAAGGCTATCCCCAAGGGAACGCGCATCATCGAGTACACGGGCGAGAAGATCAGCAACGCCGAAGCCGATCGCCGGTACGACGATGAGAAAATGCGCGATCACCACACGTTTCTGTTCATCGTGAATACGAAGCAGTGTGTGGACGCGGCGTTCAACGGCAATGAAGCGCGCTTCATCAACCACTCGTGCGATCCGAACGCGGAGACGTTCGTGATTCGCGGGCGCATCTGGATCGAGGCGTTGAAGGACATCGCGGCGGGCGACGAGATCACCTACGACTACATGTACGAGGATGATCCGAAGTACACCGAGGCGGATCTCCGTTTCTACGGGTGCCGCTGCGGCGCCGCGACCTGTCGCGGCACCATCGTCAATACGAAGCGCAAGCTCGAGCCGTGAGCGAGGCGCTGCGGGCGCTCCTGCACGGCGTGGTGGATTACGCCGGGCTGTTTCCGCCCGCGGCGCTCGACATGCCGGCCGCCGTTCGCGAGTACGATGCGTACCGCACGTCGGCCGACGCATGGATGCTCGGCCGGTTCGTCGTCTCTGTCGCGCGCCTCGATGAATTCGGTGCCGCACTCGAAGGCGTGCATCCAGCCGGCCCCGCGCCGTGGGCGGTGTCCGCGTTGGCTGGCCCTGACATCGCCGGCGATGTGCAGCGCGTTCGCGCATTCAACGCAATCGTGACGAACGCCGCGATCGACACGCTCGAGTGCAAGGCAGTGCGTGAAGAAGACATCGTCGCCGCGGCGGCGTTCGGGCACGACGAGTTTGTCGTCTTCGCTGAGCTGCCGGTGTCGCCCGATCCGGCTGCGCTCGTCCGCGCCGTGAAGCGCGCAGGCATCCACGCCAAGGTTCGCACCGGCGGTGTCACCGCCGAAGCATTCCCCGCGCCGGGCGACATCGTTCGCTTCATTCGGTGTTGCCTCGACGCCGGCGTCCCGTTCAAGGCGACCGCTGGTTTGCATCATCCCATTCGCGGCGATTTCCGACTCACCTATGCGGACGATGCGCCGCACGGACCGATGTACGGCTACCTGAACGTCTTTCTCGCGGCGGCGTTCATGGCCCAGGGAACATCGGACGCGGACGCCGAGCGCATTGTGACGGAACGTGATGCAAGCGCGTTCACGTTCGCGCCGCACAGCGTCGCGTGGCACGGCCGCCAGCTCGACGCGAGTGCGCTTGCGTCGGCGCGGCAACGGGTGGCGACCTCGTTCGGCTCGTGCTCCTTCCGCGAGCCAGTGGACGACCTTCGTTTGCTCGGCTTTCTTCCCTGACATGCTCGACACTACGCACGATCCGGCGCTTCGCTCGTGGGTGGATTCCGCGAACGACGCCGCGACCGACTTTCCAATTCAGAACTTGCCGTTCGGCGTCTTTCGCCGCGCGGGCGAAGACGCGCGCGTCGGTGTCGCGATCGGCGACCAGATTCTCGACCTGCGCGCGGCGTCGCTGCTCGATGCGTCGAATTTGAATGTGCTCATGGCACAGGGCAGGGACGCGGTGCAAGCGCTCCGGCGAACGATCAGCGATTTGCTGCGCGCCGGCGCGCCCCCGATGCCGCGCGTGCTCGTGCCCATGGACGACGTCGAGATGCTGCTGCCGGCATCGATCGGCGACTACAGCGACTTCTACGCGTCGATGCATCACGCGACGAACGTCGGCAGCATGTTTCGTCCCGACAATCCGTTGCTGCCGAATTACAAGTGGGTGCCGATTGGCTACCACGGCCGCGCCTCGTCGATCGTCGTCAGCGGAACATCGGTGCATCGCCCGAACGGACAGACGCGCGACGGTGATGGACCGCCGACGTATGGGCCGAGCCTGCGGCTGGACTACGAGCTGGAAGTCGGCGTCTTCGTGGGGCCCGGCAACACGTTGGGTTCATCAATCGCGATGGATGACGCGCCGTCGCACATCTTCGGGCTCTGTCTCGTGAACGACTGGTCCGCGCGCGACGTGCAGACGTGGGAGTACCAGCCGCTGGGCCCCTTCCTCGCGAAGAGTTTCGCGACCTCGGTCTCGCCGTGGGTGGTGACGCTGGACGCCGTGGAGCCGTATCGCGCGCCGGCGTTCGCGCGGGCGCCAGGGGATCCTGTCCCGCTGCCGCATCTTTATTCGCAGAGTGATACTAAACGAGGTGGTTTAGCGATCACACTCGAGGTTTCGCTGTCGTCGGCGCAGATGCGCCAACGCACCATGGAGCCGATGCGGATCAGCCGCGGCAGCTTCACCGACATGTACTGGACCATTGCGCAACTGCTGACACATCACGCGAGCAACGGCTGCAATCTGCGTCCAGGCGATTTGCTGGCGAGCGGCACGGTGTCCGGCGCCACGAAAGAGTCGCGCGGCTGTCTCCTCGAACGCACGTGGCGTGGAACCGAGCCGCTCGAGCTGCCGACGGGCGAACGCCGCGCATTCCTCGAGGATGGAGACGAAGTCATCCTCCGCGGGTGGTGCGAAGCGGAGGGCAGGCCGCGCATCGGGTTCGGCGAGTGTCGCGGCGTGATAGTGCCGGCATCGGTCGCCGCGCGGTGAGATCGTTGATCAGCGCTCGCGTGATGCGTCGCGCGCGCGTCGTCATAGCGCTCTCATTCGCCGCGGCCTGCTCGCGGCATTTCGATGTCCCGTCGCCGACGCCCGCAGGCGTGTCCGTCACGCCGCCGCCGGCCGAGCCGGCAACGATTGCCGTTCCCGTCACGATCGCGATGAGCGGCATCAAGGCGCGCATCGACTCCGTCTTTCCCGTCACCGACAGTCTCGACCGCGCGCAGTGCAGCGCGATGGGTGGTCTTGTCTGCCATCAGTACGTGTATCGGCGCGACAGTCTCGATCTCAAGATGTTCAACGATCGGATCACGCTGTTCACGCGATTGCGGTTCCGCGCGCGCGTCGGCTTGCCGGGCGGGATCGGCGTCGCGAGCTGCGGGTACGAGCCCGAGCCCATGAAGCGCGCCGAGTTGCGGTTGGCCACGAATCTGTATTGGCGAACCGATTGGCGACTCGCGTCGCGCGCGACGGTGCTCGCACCCGACATTCTCGATCCGTGTCAGGTGACCGCATTCCGCGTCGACGCCACACCCACGATCAAGCACATGCTCGAGGGCCAGCTCTCGCATCTGCGCCAGGAGTTCGACTCCATCGTGCCTGCTGTGGCGGATCTCAAGCCGGCGGCAGACTCGATGTGGCGCATGCTGCAGCACCCGTTCGCGCTCGATTCGGCATCCACGATCTGGTTCAGCATGTCGCCCGATGCGGCCAGCCTTGGTGCGCCGACCGGCAACGGCGCGGCCGTCACGACGTCGATCGTGCTGACGGCGCATCCGCGCGTCGTCGTCGGTTCGACGCCTCCCGCGGACATGCGGCCGCTGCCCTCGCTCACGCTGGCAACGAAATCCAACGGTATCCACGTCCCGCTCGAGATCGAGCTGCCGTTCGATGAGCTCAGTCGCCGCGCGACGGCGCTGCTGTCCGGCGAAGTCGCGGGAAAGGGAATTACCGTCGGCGAGATCAAAGTCTGGGGCGTCGGCGATACCGCCGTCGTCCGCGTCGACGTCACCGGACGCGTGTCGGGCGCGCTCTATCTTCTCGGTCGCGTCGGCTACGATGCCGCGTCGCGCGCCGTGTTGATCGGCGACCTGCGATTCACGCTCGAAAGCTCGAGCAAACTCTCGAGCATCAAAGCCACACTAGGCGCGCCGCGTATTCGTCGCGCGCTCGACCAAGCCACGGGACACGGCCACCTGGCGATCGGCGATCAGCTCGACCGCGTCATGACGCAGCTCGACGCGCAGCTCGATCGCGAGCTCGCGCCCGGCGTTCAACTCAGCGGCGGCGTGACGGACGTTCGCATCGATCGCGTGTACACGACATCGAGCGCGTTCGTGTTGCGCGTGGTATTCGACGGAGCCGCGAGAGTGGACGTTCGCTGAACGCCGTCTAGCCACTGAATCAGATCGCGGGTTTGACCAGCAGGACTTCACCGACCCGAATGCGATTGTCCGGCAGATGATTCCAATTGCGTAGTTTGTCCGGTGTCGTATTCCAGATCGTCGCGATGCTGCCGAGTGCGTCGCCGCGGCGCACGGTGTAGTACTTCGCCTTTCGGCGTTCTACTTCCGCGGCTTTGCGCTCCGCTTCGGCTTTCGCCAGGAACTGGCGCTGTTGCGCGGCATTCGCCACCGCCTTGTCGTGGCGCGCGTCCATCGCGATGATCAGAATGTCGGCGCGCGGCCACGCACCTGAAGGCACGCCAAGGCGCAGCTCTTCGGTCGGCGTCTTGATGACGACCGCTTTCGCCAATCCGAAGAAGGTGCGTCCCGACGAGACATGCACCGTCGTGTCGAGCGAGAAATCGCGCTCCTCGAATGTGGGCGGCAGATCGGGTGCCGCGAGAAGATCGCGCGGCTCGAGGCCGAGATAGAGGAGCCGCTTGTTGGTGAGAACGAGCAGCCCGCGTGTCGCGCGGAAATAGCTGATCGCCGGCCGTTTGAACACGGACACTTCGCGAAAGACTTTCTCGCCGGGCAGCAGCGTGTTCACCTGAAGTTCGCGCTCGGCGATGGCGCGCGTGTCGCGTGGGTCCGTGCGCGCCATGTGCACCGCGAACTGCGCGAGAATCGCAAGCGTGACGAGCGCGATGAACACGATCGCGTACATCGTCGGCGGCTGAATGCGGCGCTTCTTCTTGATGCGTGGTGGTCGCGAACGCGCCGGCGGATCGAACTCCGAGTCGGTGCGGGCCGAGCTGTCCATTGAGTCGGTGGTGCTAGAGAGAACCGCAAGAGAACCGCACATGAGGCGCGTGTGCTTCGTGCGCGTGACTGGGACCTGCGTCACATACCCGGCGTGTGACAAAAAGGATGCCGCGCCAATCTGCAAGAATATCGCAAATCGGGTTGCGCGAACGGCTTGCACGCCTTACCCTGTGAACAACGTAAGACGTTATCAGTCAACCAATTGGCTGAGTTCGGCTCGCGGACCTGGAACTCTGGTCCGCCGAGCTCGGTAAGTTTGGTGTCGGTGGCCTCATTCCCGGCATCGCGCACGCACGTGCACTCCCACGCCCACTCGCCCGACGCGCGGAGGCAGTCATTTCATTTCGGCGTTCTCTTTGGTCGCAGCTGGCGGTCGCGCTCGGTTCTCTGGGTGCGATCGTTGTTGCCGTGAACATCAGCCGGCCTGTTTATGTAAGTGAAAAGCCGGTCGTGTCGGCGATCATCGAGCACAGCTATGTGGACTCGACGGAGCTGCACGCGCCCTGGATTCACGCCTCGGCGGCGGTGGCGCTCAAGACGCCGCAGTTTCTGCGCGATCGCGAGCTGTTCGCAATGGACCTGCTTCGCACGGGCAAGCTGAATCAGGCGCGGGCGCAACATCTGGCCGACGTCGCGGTGCGCGAAGCGTACACGCGCCGCGTTCCGCCGGCGTTGGTGCTTGGCGTCATGCTAACCGAGAACGACGAGCTCAAGTCCAGCGCGCGCTCGAAGGTCGGCGCCATCGGTTTGATGCAGGTTTCGCCTCGGCCGTGGAGCGGGCTCAAGCACAAGTTCGGGTCGAACGTGCACACCGACTCCACGAATCTCAAATACGGCGTCTTCATTCTCGGCTGGGTCGCCGAGAAGGCGACCGAGCTCGTGGACAATCAGGATCAAGCGTGGCGCAAGGCGTTGCTGCGCTACAACGGCTGCGTGCATGGCCGCAATACGCGCGACTGCAAGCGATATCCCGACGTCGTGCGTCGCGAAGTCCAGCGGTCGGCCAAGTCGACGTGTCATGGTCAGGACTTCGACCACTGCGTCGCACAACCGATGTGGCTGGCGCGTCGCGATGGGGACGACAGCGGTTCGTCGGAGCGCTAGCCATCGCTAGGCTCCGCTAGAAATCGCCGGACGATCTTCCGCGGCCTTGCGGGAGCATGGATCTTCCGCGGATGGCTGTCTCCGCCGCCGGCACCAATTCACAATCGATTGTATTGTCCGCCGAGCGTGTCACGAAGCGCTTCGGTGACGTTAGTGCGCTCGATGAGGTTTCTCTCACGCTGCCGCGGGGCGCTTCGCTCGCGTTGATCGGCGAGAGTGGATCGGGCAAGACGACGCTGCTGCGGACGTTCAACCGGTTGGTCGATCCCGACGCGGGTGTCGTGTGTGTAGATGGCGTCGATGTTTCGACCGTCGATCCCGTGCAGCTGCGCCGGCGTATTGGTTACGTGCCGCAGGACGGCGGACTGCTTCCTCACTGGCGAGTACAGCGGAATGTGGAGTTGGTCCTGCGGCTGAACGGCGCTCCCGATGCCGCGGAACGCGCGCGCTCGGCGCTCACGCTCGTTGGGCTCGATCCTGCGCGGTTCGCCGATCGCTGGCCGCGCAAATTGTCGGGCGGCCAGCGGCAACGCGTTGCGATTGCGCGCGCGCTCGCCGGCGAACCGTCGCTGCTGTTGCTCGACGAGCCGTTCGGCGCGCTCGACGCGATCACGCGCGCCGACTTACAGGATGCGTTCGCGGGGATTCGCGAGCGCCTTGCGATGACGACGGTTCTCGTGACGCATGATTTGCACGAAGCGTTGCTGCTCGCGACGCACGTCGCCGTGATGCGGGCAGGGAAGATCGAGCAGATCGCGTCGCCCGAGGCGCTCGTCGCCGATCCGGCGACGGCCTACGTGAAACGATTGCTGGAGCGCGCGCGAGTGGCCGCTGAGCCGGCGGAGAACATCTCGTGAACGTCGTCGCGATTGCGGCGCTATTCATTCAGCTGGCGACCCAGGGAGGTCGGGCGACGCCGCCGGTCGTCGTGGCATCCAAACCGTTCGGCGAGTCGTATCTCCTGGCGGAAATGTTTGCTCAGCTTCTCGAGGCGCGTGGTCTGCGCGTCGTGCGGCGACCCGGGTTGGGCGCCACGGAAATCGCGTTCGGCGCGCTGCGCGCGAACGCGATCGACGTCTACCCCGAGTACACGGGTACGGGCCTGCTTGCGATACTCGGCGAACAACCGATGGGAGATGCCGAGGCCGTATATGCGCGGGTGTCGCGTGAGTTTCGCGTGAAGTACGACGTGCGGTGGCTTCCGCCGCTGGGGTTCGAGAACAGCTACGCGATCGCCGTGAGGCGGCGCACCGCGGATTCGCTGCATCTGCGCACGTTGAGCGATTTGGGCGCGGCGTCGGCGCGTTTGCGCGCGGGCCTGACGCCGGACTTCATAGGACGCGCCGACGGGCTGCCGGGACTTCAGCGCGCGTACGCATTGCATTTCCGTGATGTGCGGGCGTTGCTGCCGGCGGTGAAGTATCAAGCGTTGGCCGCGGGCGAGGTCGATGTGATCGACGGATATTCGACCGATGGGTTGATCGCGCGGTACGATCTCGTCGTGCTCGCGGACGATCGACATTTTTTTCCGCCGTACCAGGCTGCCGCCGTGGTGAGCCCTCGATTGGCGAAGGACAATCCGGCCGCGATTGCCGCGCTCGCGGAGCTCAGCGGGCGTTTGGATGACGAGCAAATGCGCGCGCTCAACAAGCGCGTCGAAGTCGATGGTACGTCCGTCGCGACGGTGGCGCGCGATGCGCTCGCGTCGCTTTCACTCGATGGCGCGACGCGCGCGACGGACGTTGCGGCGTCGACGGGTCGCGATGGTATGAGCGCGTACATGCGAGCGCACTGGCGCGAGATCGGACACTTGCTCGCGCGACACATCGTGTTGGTGGCGGTCTCGCTGCTCTGCGCGGTCGCCGTGGCGCTGCCGCTGGGATTGGTATTGGAGCGCATGTCGGGTCGCGCGGAATCCGTGATTCGCGCGGTTGGTGTACTTCAGACGCTGCCCGGGATCGCGTTGCTCGCCTTCATGATTCCTCTCCTCGGGATTGGCGTGGTACCGGCGTTGGTTGCGTTGGTTCTCTATTCGCTGTATCCCATCGTCAGGAATACGTTCACGGGAGTTCGGGACGCGGATCCGGCCGCGGTCGCCGCGGCGCGCGCGCTCGGAATGACGGACGCACAGATCTTGCGCCACGTTCGGTTTCCGTTGGCGATGCCGGTGATCATGGCCGGTATTCGTACGGCGGCGGTGATCGACGTCGGAACCGCCACGCTGGCAGCCTTCATCGGTGCGGGCGGGCTGGGAGAACCGATCGTGGCTGGACTCGCGCTGGCCGACACGCGCATGATCCTGTCGGGAGCAATTCCCGCGGCGCTGCTGGCGCTCGCCGTCGATGGCGGGCTCGCGATCGTGGAACGCTGGACACAACCGGAAACTTGATGATCGCGACGCACGACGACATCGCGGCGCGGCTCGACGAGGCACGCGCGCGAACCTTCGAGCTGATCGAGCCGCTGACCGACGAGGACCTGCACCGCCAGCACGATCCCTTGATGAGTCCCATCATCTGGGACTTGGGCCACATCGCGCATTTCGAGGAGCTGTGGCTGGTGCGGAATCTCGAGGGGCCCGTGGAGTTCGGAGAGATGCCCGGCATCTACAACCCGTTCGAGCATCCGCGAAAGGTGCGGGGCGAGTTGCAGCTTCCGTCGCTCGACGAATGCCGCACGCTTCTCAACGACGTTCGCGCACGCGTGCTGCGCCGCCTCGAATCGGCTGACTTCGCGAACGGCGACGAGCTGTTACGGAATGGATACGTGTACAACATGGTCTTGCAGCACGAGTATCAGCACAATGAGACCATCTTGCAGACGCTGCAGCTCAAGCAGGGTGCGCCCTATGCTGCGTCGCGACGCTATACCGAACCGCGACGTCCGTCGTCGCGGCCCGTACGCGACAGTGTGCGCTTCGGCGGCGGACGCGTGATCATCGGCACCGACGACCGAACGATCGCGTACGACAACGAGCGCCCCGCGCACGAACGCGACGTTGCGCCGTTCTCGATCGACGTGTTTCCGGTGACGAACGACGACTATCGCGAATTCATCCGCGCGCGCGGCTACACGACACGAGAGTTCTGGTCAGATGCGGGCTGGGCGTGGCTTCAGGAAGCGCGTGTCGAGGCGCCGAAGTACTGGATCCGTGATGGAGACGCCGGCTCGGGGGAACTCGGAGCGCAGGGGCGTAGCGCCGCAGCGACGAGCCACGCGCCGGCCGGCTCGGGGGAACTCGGAGCGAAGGTGCGTAACGCCGCAGCGACGAGCCACGCCGCGGCCGCCTCGGCGGAACTCGGAGCGAAGGTGCGTAGCGCCGCAGCGACGAGCCACATTGATTGGTGCGTGCGCGTGATGGATCGCGTCGAGCCGCTGCGGCCCGAGCTGCCGGTGTGTCACGTCTCGTACTACGAGGCGGAGGCATTCGCCCGCTTCGCGGGCAAGCGGTTGCCGACGGAATTCGAGTGGGAGGTTGCGGCGCGCTGGAGCCCACGCGCGAACAGCGTGTACGAGCCCAAAGCCGTCACGGCGTCGCACGCCAACGTCGATCAACTGTCGTTCGGCACCATGCCCATCGCGAGCTACGGTCAAAACTGGTCCCCGCTCGGCTGCTATGGAATGATCGGCGACGTGTGGGAATGGACCTCGAGCGATTTCCTGCCGTATCCGGGATATCGCACGTTTCCCTATCCCGAATACTCTGAAGTGTTCTTCGGCAGCGAGTACAAGGTGTTGCGCGGCGGATCGTGGGCGACGCGTCCCGCTGTCGCGCGCGCGACCTTCCGCAATTGGGATTATCCCATTCGCCGGCAGATCTTCAGCGGCTTCCGGTGCGCGCGCGATGACTAGTTCGACGATTCCGCGATGCGAGGACGGCGCGGCCATTCGGCGACGGGCCATTCTCGACGACGTGCGAGAGACGCTGTGGAGAACTCCACGGGAATTGTCGCCGCAGTATTTCTATGACGAGCGCGGATCTCGGTTGTTCGAGGAGATCACGCGGCTTCCGGAGTATTATCTCACGCGCGCCGAACGCGAGATTCTCGAGGCGAACGCGGCGAGTCTCGTGCGCTCGGTCGCACCGTGCACGCTCGTCGAGCTTGGCGCCGGCAGCGCGGAGAAGACACGTCTGCTCTTGAACGCCATGCTTGCCGAGATCGACGCACCGGCATACGTGCCCATCGACGTGAGCGCCGAGTTCCTCGACGCGACACGCGAGGCGCTCGAGCGCGAGTACGCCGGGCTCGAGGTGCTGCCGATCGTTGCCGACATCGGCAGCACGATCGCGCTGCCTCGCGATATCCGGCGTCCACTGTTGTTTGCGTTCTTGGGTAGCACGATTGGCAATTTCGCCGGGCGTGACGCGATCGCGCTCTTGCGCCGGGTGCGCGGACAGATGGGCCTGCGCGATCGCCTTCTGCTCGGCACCGATCTCCGAAAGGATTCGGACGTGTTGCATGCCGCGTATAACGATGCCGCCGGTGTGACCGCGGAATTCAATCGCAACATGCTCCGCGTGTTGAACGCGGAGTTGGGGGCGGATTTCAACCCGGAAGCCTTCGAGCATCGTGCGCTCTATGATGAGCGCGAGCATCGCATCGAGATGCGACTGGTGTCGCGCGGACAGCAAGTCGTGTCGATTCCGGGACTGCCGCGTCTCGTGCTGGCCGACGGGGAGTTCATTCGCACGGAGCTCAGTCACAAGTACGATCGCGCCGCGGTCGAGGCGCTCGCGGCGGCATCGGATCTGCGAATCGCGACCTGGCTGACCGATGCGCAACATCGGTTTGCGTTGTCGCTGTTGGAGCCCGCGGGATGATCGTCTCACCGGAGCAACATCGACGGTTGCGTGACGCCATTCATGCACAGTGCTTCACGCCGGCGAGCGACCAGACGCGCGCCATCGGCGCGGAAGTGGAACTGCTGGCGCTGGGGAGCGAGTCGAATCGGCCGGTGGCGCTCGAGGCCGAGCGCGGCGGATTGATCGAAACGCTGCGCGCTTACGGCGAGCGCCACGGCTGGCGAGAGATTGCCGCCGTCGGCGGAATGACGAAATTCGACGTCCCGGGACGCGCACTCGTCAGCTTCGAGCCTGGTGGCCAGATCGAGATCAGCAGCGTGCCGTGCGACTCCGTGAATGCGCTCGTGGCATTGTTGCACGACATCGTGCGTCCACTGCGCGCGGACTTGCTCGAGCGTGGCATCACACTGACGTCGATCGGTATCGACCCGTTCAACGACGCGCGCGACATTCCGCTTCAGTTGCACGCGCCGCGCTACGAGCGCATGACGGCGTACTTCGAGCGCATTGGACCGTTCGGCATTCGCATGATGCGGCAAACCGCGGCGATGCAGGTGTCGCTCGACCGCGGAGCAACTCCCTCGGCGCGATGGCGGCTGCTCAACGACCTGGCACCGTACCTCATCGCGATCTTCGCCAACTCGTCGCATTATCTCGGCGAGGAAGCGGGGCATCGCAGTTATCGCGCGCACTGCTGGCGACAGTTGGATCCGACGCGCACCGGTGTGGTCGGCGCCGGTGGCGACGCAGCCGACGAATACGCGGCGTTTGCGCTCGCGGCCAACGACATGATGCGAACGACGATTCACGGCGAGTCGCGTTCGTTCGAGTGGTGGATGCAGCACTCGAACGACCTGTCTGGCTGGGACACGCACCTCACGACGTTGTTCCCCGAAGTCCGGCCGCGCGGTCACTTCGAAGTGCGCTCGTGCGACGCCGTACCGGTCGAGTGGTATGCGGTGCCGCTCGTGCTGCTGTCGGGCATCGCATACGACGACCGTGCCTCGCGCGAAGCGGCGGTGCTAGCCGCGGAAAGTCGCGTGCTGCTGCGCGCCGCGGGCCAGGTTGGTCTCGCGGATGCCTCGCTCGCTCGCACGGCGCGCGACCTGTTCCAGCTTGGGTTGCAGGGCGCGCGCCGCCTTGGATCGCGATACGTGTCGGGGGACCTGCTCGACACGTGCGACGATTACTACTCGCGCTTCACGGCGCGTGATGCTTCGCCGGCCGACGAAGCGAACCTCGCGCGAATGCGGACGGTGCGCTCGAGATCGTCGCGCGTTTGAAGAATCTTCTGCCGCAAATCGAGCGGCAGCGATTTATGCGACGTGAGAAACGTGTCGATGTCGCGCAATGCTTCGGGCGAGCGCTGGCCGCCGATGAATCCCCCGAGCCACGACCCGAGGTAGAATATTCGGCGATTGCGCTGAATCCAGGGCAGGCTGTCCAGCGCGGGGACGAGATAGGGAAGACTCAGCGCTGACTGGTCCGGCGCATTGAACGCGCGAAGGCTCCCCGTCGCCCAATCCTCGTTCAGCGTCGTATCGCGGAAGTAGCGGTCGAAGTATTCCGCTTTCGTCGCGGACGTCGGCCGTCCGGCGGCGGCAACGAACGCACTGCGCAGGCGGCCCGTGGTGGTGTCGTGCCGCGCCTCGTTGGCGAGCAGCGCATCGGTATTCGGCGCGCCGCGCTCGACGAGATGCGTGACGATCGACCAACGCGTCGGCTGGCGGAGCGGAAGCCCCGCGGTGGATGCGCTGTCGAGCCACGCGTTCAGGCGCGCGATCGCCTGAGGTGTACGGGCGATCGAGATGTACGCGTCGAGCTGGCTCTTCCGAACGCCGTACGATTTGCGTGCGTCCGATGCGCCGGCGAGCAACAACTGCTCGACGCGAGGCGCCACGGATTGGAGTTGCGCGGCAGAGAGATAGGTCGACGTCGCGCGCGTGAGGCGGCCGACGATACCGGCGGATACTTGCTCGTCTGGCTCCGTAGGCAATTCGCGAATGGCTGTCTCGATGAATTGCTCAGGCGCGAGCCGCGCATCACGCACGAGATCCCACAGCGCGCCCCACAGCATCGCGCGAAGGAAGGTGTCGTGAACCTCGCCGATGTGCGCGGACAGCCACTCCGTGCTTTCGCGGTCGAGCATGACGAGCCCGTACGCGTTGTCGTTGGCGTTCGCGAACACGAAACTTGGCGCCGGTTTACCGGCCGCCGCGGCAACCACCGTCGTTTCGGCGCGAATTTCCACGGGAATCAAGGTCGGCTGTTGTCCCGCGGTCCACAGCTCGACCTCCGTGCGGATGGGCCACGCGCCGCGACCGGACAATGCCTGGGCGGGATGCTGCACCAGCAGCAGTCGCGTGACGCGACCATTGGCGACGTCGATCTTCTGCTCGAGCACCGGCATTCCGGGCCTCAGGATGTAGTCGCGGCCCCATTCGGTCAGATCGCGGTGCGCCGCCTGCCCGATGGACGCCAGGAGATCCCGCCACGTCGCGTTGCCATACGCGTGGGCAATGAGAAAACTGTGAAGTCCCGCGCGGAAGGCCGAATCGCCGACGAGGTAGTTGAGCTGCTTGAGGATGCCGGGCGCCTTGTTGTAGACGATCGCGCCATAATTGCTCTTGGCCTGGTCGAGGTTCGCGAGCTGCTGCCATACCGGCGTCGTACCGGCAGTCTGGTCGACGTCGTAGGCCGCCGGCTTGTTGCGGAGGTAGAACGACATCCACGGGTTCGGCAGCCCCTCGATATCCTGCATCTTGGCCGCCATGTAGGTCGCGAAGCCTTCCTTGAGCCAAAGGTCGTCGAACCATCGCATGGTCATGTCGTCGCCGAACCAGTGGTGCGCCACTTCGTGATAGATCGTCGCTCGGCGTCCCAACCGCTGATTGAGCGTCGGCGGTTCGCGGAAAATAAAAGAATCCTCATTAAACATCGTGACGCCCGGGTGCTCCATGCCGCCGAACGGAAACGCGGGCGCGAGCAGGTACTGAAACTGCTGGAAGGGATACTTCACGCCGAAGTATTTCTCGAGCGAATTGAGCGCCGAGCCGACCTGATCCTGCAGGGAATCGACCTCGACTTCCCTGGCGCGCGACTCGCGCACCCACAGTGAGGTGTTGCGCGGGCCGCCCTTGAACTCGTGCCACGGGCCGGCGGCAAACGCGAACAGGTACGTCGGCAGCGGATCGGTCTCGCGGAAGCGCATGACCTTCCAGTCCCGGACGTCGACAGCTTGCCCACCGTCCGAAACGAACAGCGTGTCGCCCGGTGCCTTGGTGATCCCATTCGCGAGCGCGTTCCACTTCTTCGGAATCACCAGAGAGAGTGTGAGTCTCGCCTTGAGATCCGGCTGGTCGAAGCACGGGAACAGCGCGTTCGCATCCGACGGCACCAGCAGCGTGTAGAGGTAGTCGTTGCCGTCCTTGTCGTCGTGAAAGCGAATGATGCTCGCACCGGCCGGCGCAATCATCGACTTGAAGTTGGCCGTCACGACGTTCATGCCGGCATGGATGGCCGCGGCCGGAATTCGCAGATGCGCGCCATTGAACGTCGTCGCGGCCGTGGCGCCGTTCACCTGAACGTTGCTCAGGCTCGGGCCCCGGAAGTCGAGAATGACGTCCGATGCCGTCCGGGCGTCGAAGCGGATGGCGATAATGCCGGACGCGGTGTCGCGGCCGACGAGCGACAGATTCATCGCGTAGCGAACGTCGCTCAGCTCGTGCGCGCGTCGCGTCGCGAGCTCGCGCGAAATGCCGGACCCCATGTACGGGTCGGTGGTGACGGACGCCGTCAGGGCGAGAGCGCCGGCCGGCATCACGCGGACGAAGCGGTGCATAAGGTTCATATGGCTCATAAGGTTCATGTCGTGAGGGTACCGCGGAGTTGCCCGGCTGAGCAAGGGTGAGCGGTTCGCTAGATTCCGCGCATGAACGACACAAACTCGAGCGACACCGTCGTCGTGGAGCTGCTGCACGACGACGCCCAACCGCCGCGCCGCGCGACCGAAGGCTCGGCCGGTTATGACTTGTGCGCGTACCTGACTGGCCGGCAAGTGAAGTGCTCCGAGGGAGGGCGCGTCTGGGATACTGATCCGTCAGACGGCATCTTTACGCTCGCGCCCGGTGTTGCGGCACTCATTCCGCTCGGCTTCAAGGCACGCCTGCCAATGGGTGTCGAGGCGCAGATTCGCCCGCGTAGCGGAACGAGTTTCAAGAAGGCGCTCCAGATTCCCAACGCGCCCGGTACGATCGACTCGGACTATCCCGACGAATGGATGGTCATCGTTCGCAATCCGACGGCGGCGCATGATATCCGGATCGAGCACGGTGAGCGCATCGCGCAGATGGTGCTGTCGCGCTACGAGGTGCTCGGCATTGCGCAGGGAAGCGTTTCCGTCTCAACGAGCCGGGTGGGTGGGTTCGGCAGTACCGGCCAGTGATCCGTGCAGGATGTCCCTGCATCCCGGATTCGCTAAACACGTCGGCATGGGGCCTGCCTTTAAGTCAGTTTGGGCACACCCACCTACCGCAGCCGAGGAGTCGATGGTGTTCCGCGAAGCAGTACGGCGGTTCGTTCGTGATGAGTCCGGTTTATCGTTCGCTGAGTACGCACTGTTGGCCGCATTGATCGGTGTCGCGATCGCCGCGGCCGTGAAGATCGCTGGTCCGATCATCGTGCATTCATTTCAGCAAGGCACGCAGGGTTTCCAGGACGGAATGGCGGGGGGCTGAGCGCGCGCATCAGCAGATCCTTCCGCGCTACGCGCCTCAGGATGAACAAAGGGGCCGCTGTGGAAATCCACAGCGGCCCCTTTGTTCAGTTTTTCACCGGAACTAGCAGGCTTCCGGCGCTCTAAGCCAGGAAAAGAAGCTTAGCGGCTTCCGGCGATCCTGCCGTTACGAGTCCCGTTAGACAATGGATCACCTCCTCGGATTTGCGGGTTCGACATAAACTCTTGGTCGCGACCTTCGCGACGCACACTCGTACCCTAGTGCGATGAAAACGGTTCCGCAACATCCCGGCTGAACTTCGCATACTTTCACGTACTTTCACGGAACTCCGCGAAGATTCGCGCTCCCTTTCCGCGTTCTGCCGACGTTGCCAGAACTTCCTGGCGCTCCCTTCCGTAAGCTCGAGTAATGACCGCTCCACGAACCGGCGCCGCCGTCGCGACGCGCAAGACATCCTACTTCTCGGTGAGCCGAGCGCACCGCTACAGCGTGTTGTTCGCGTTGCCGCTGCTGCTCGGCTACGAAGCGCTCGCTGCTCTGCTCGCTCAGCCGGGCGCCGAACTTCGCAACGGAGCGGACGTTCTGCTGCGAAGCGCATTCACCGCTGTTGCAGGCCCGCGCGGATCGCTCATTTTCATGGCCTTGATCATCCTGCTCGGTCTCTTTTTCGTCGTCCGAGACCTGCGTGCGAGCCGTGATCGCATTCGTCCGGCGGTGTTTGTCGGTATGCTCGCCGAGTCGACCGCGCTCGCGGCTGCGTTCGGCTTGGTGATTGGACTGACCACAGCGAAGTTGCTCGGCTCTTTGCACTCGTTGATGATTCAAGGCGGCCAGGCGCCCGGCGGCGCGATTGCCCAGATGGGATGGACCACGCGCCTCATGCTCTCACTGGGCGCCGGCTTGTACGAGGAGCTCTTCTTTCGCGTGTTCTTGGTGACCGGCTTGGCGGCGGGAGCGCGCGTCGTACTCGGCACCGGCAAGCGAGTGTCGGGCACGGTCGCCGCGATCATTGGTGCGCTCATCTTCTCGGCGTTTCACTACATCGGACCGTACGGCGACCAGTTTCAGCTGCAATCTTTTACGTTCCGCTTCTTGAGCGGACTCGCGTTCAGCGCGCTGTATCTCGTGCGCGGGTTCGGCATCACCGCGTGGACGCACGCGTTGTACGATTCGTTCCTGCTTCTTGGCGCCTAGTTGTCATCCTGAGCGTAGCGAAGGACCTCTCTCCTCGGCGGAACGGGGTCCTTCGCTCGTCTCACTCGCTGACGATGACCCAGTTAACGCGACTTCAACAGATCCGCGTACAGATTCGCCACCGCGGTAGGCTCTCCCACCTGGCTCAACCAGAAAATCGCGTCGCGCCGCACGCTCGGATGCCTCGACGTGCGAGCGGCATCGATCAGCTCCGCCGTTCCGTCGCGCTTCGCTCGCTGCGACAGGACGAACACGGCCTGCCGGCGCATCTCGTCGTCTTCGGAGTCCGCGGAGGCGTCGTCCAGTCCGAGGTGATGATTCACATCGAATCCCACCCAGTTGAGTGCCGCGCGGCGCACGGCGAGCGGCCGCGCGTCATCGCGAGATACACGTAAGAGAACGTCCCACGGCTCGAATTCGTCCACGAGCACGAGCGGCACGACCGCCTCCTGCGCCACACGGGCCGACGCGCCGTTCACGACCTGCGTGAGCCACGCACCGGCGTCCGCGGCGCTCGCCGTGATCGTGCGATTGGCGCTCGGCGGAACGGGCCCGACGAAGGAACGCAGTCGCGTAACCTCGCCGTCCATCACGGTCACCTCGACGCGCGCGGGGCCATGCACGCAGGGACGATCGCCAAAATCGTTCCGATTGCCAAAGACGTGCGAGATGAATGACCGGCCGTCACCGCACGCCTCGGGCCGGCTCGGGAAGATGACTTCCACGCTGCCATCATGTTCGACCACGCGCGACGCGAGTGATTGCGCGCCAAGCGGCGCCATGGCAAGCGGGGCAAGCGTGGCCGCGAAGGCGAAGAAGAACGGTCGCATGGGTCGGTTCCTCAGCGCGTTAAGATATCTCTAAAAAAGGCCAGCGCCTTCGGCTCGTGCGATTGGCCCAGCCAGAACATCGCCTGCTTCCGCACGTCCGTGTTCGGATCGTGACGCGCCACGTCGATCAGCTTGTCGACGGCGGCGTCGTCGTGACGCTGCGACAGCACGAACACGTATTGCTTGCGCAGTGTTTCCGACGTCAGATCGTGGTCGAGCGCAATGAGGTCTTTCGTCGGGGCGTCGGATTGCCCGAACCAGAACAACGCCTGCTTCCGCGACGAAATCGTGGCGTTCTCATTGCGCGCCAGCTGCGCGAGCTCCGCCCCGACATTCGCATCGGCAAGGGCGGCCGCGCTCACCGCTTTGTCCGCGCTCGTTCCGCCGATCCCGACTGCAACGGTCAGGAGATAGCGGGCCACTTCGTCGGCCGGTACGTCGCCGAATTGCGTAGCGCCGTCAGTGCGCGGCCGGCAGGCGACGCACGATCGAATGCTCACGGTCTGACCGTCGCTGCGGCCGATCGTGACCCGTACCGGTCCGTGCACGCACTCGTACGAGTTGTATCCGCCGCCGCGCGTCGTCCAGATACTGCCTCGGCCGTCGCCACACACGTCGGGGCGCGACGCGAACGTCATCTCGATCGTGCCTTCGCGAACGGCATCCACTCGACTCGCCAGCGATTGGCCAAGGAGCGGCGCCGCGGCCAGGGATGCGGCCGCGGTCAGAAGCCCAAGTCGAATCATTTGCGGATCAGGTCGAGGAGAAACTGCCGCACGCGCGGGTCATTCTTCTGCCCGAGCCAGAACAACGCCTGCTTCCGCATGTCGATGTCCGAGTCGTTCTTCGCGATGTCCATGAGCTTGTCCACGGCGGCTGCGTCGCTGCGCTGGCTCAGAACGAAGATCACCTGGCGGTGCATCTCGTCGTCGCCTTTCGACTGATCGTAGATGGTCTGCAGCATGTCGATCGACGTCGAACGCCGCTGGCCGAGCCAGAAGAGCGCCTGCTTGCGAGTCTCGACGTCGTAGGCCTTGTCCTTGGCGACGTCGAACAGCCATGCCGCGGCCTCGGGCGACGAATGCTGGCTCACCGCGAAGATGATCTTGTTTCGGATCTCGGCGTTTTGAGACTTCTTGAACAGCGCCTTGAAGTAGTCGAGATCGACGATGCTCGACTGACCGAGCCAGAAGATCGCCTGCTCGCGGACGTCGTCGGACATGTGCTCGTCCTCGGCCGCCCGCTGGAGCGCGGCGCGGGCGCGTTGGTCGTGCGCCTGCTGCGAGAGCGCGAACAGCGCCTTCTTGCGCAGCTCATCGTCCTTGGATTGGAAGACGATCGAGTCGAGCGCCGGGATGGCGACGTCGGATCGCGTCTGCGAGAGCCAGAAGATCGCATCGCCGCGCACGTCGGTACTCGGGTCGTTGCGTGCGACCTCGAGCAGCGTCGACGCGATATCGTCGCCGCGTTTCTGCGCGAGCAGGAACACCGCTTTTTTCCGCGCGTCCACGCGGCACTCGTCGCGCTGCTTGAGGACTTCCTTGAGAATCGGCACGGCCTCCGCGGACGACATCGACAAGAGCCCGTCGAGCGCGGCCATGCGCATTTCCTCATCGGCCTGTGAGCCGCAGCTGCCCGGCTGCCGAAGGGCTCCGGCGGCGCTCGCCACTTCACCCGCCGCCTTCGCATCGCCCAGTGACGCCTGCGCCGAACGAATGTTGCTGTACAACTCCGTCGCATCGCCGGCCATCTTGGCGTCTTTGCCGTAGATGTTGTTGTATCGATCGAGCGCCGCCCGCGCGTCGGCCAGATCGGTCGGGCTCCGGCCGTCGCGCCCGAGCTGAAAGAGCGACCACGCGCGCCAGTAGAGCGCATCACCCGCCTGCGGCGCGTCCGGATACCGATCGACGAGCTGCTGCAGCATGTTCGCCGCTTTGCGATACTCGTGCGAATTCATGAGCTGCCGCGCCGTGCGGAAGAGCGAATCCGCGGGATCGGCAAAGTGCTCGGCAACGGGCAGCGAGATGACCGACGCCGTCGATCGTACGCGACGGCTGCTTTGCGCTCCGGCGCGCGCCGTGGGCGCGAACGCCCCGGCTGCGAGCACGAGAGCAGGGAGTAGAATCTTCTTCATCGCCGATTCCTCACATATGCGCCGCGGGCGTCGCGGGCATGGTGCTGCGCAGCTTCGTGATGACGCCGCGCTGGTTGATCGATTGCTCGATGAGCTCGAGCTCTTCGGGATTGTTGGTGCCGCGCGCCGCGTATTGCGCGATCTGCGCGATGATGAGATCGAGATCTTCGAGCAGGCGTTTCATGACCGGATCGTCCGCTGCAGCAGACGCTTCGAGCAAGCGGGTGGTGCTGAGGAGCTCGCGCGACCACTGCGCGATTTGTGCGTCCATCTCGCCGCGCTTGGCCGACGCGCGGAAGGTGGTGATGAGCGCTTCACTGCCCGCGAGATGGCGAAGGACCACCAGACGGTAGGCCAGGTTCTGCTCCGTGCTCGGTGCGGCCGCCGCGTTCTCCGAGTTCGCGTAATTCCCGCCGCTCCAATTTGCCGGCGTTCGGTTCAGCGATGGCTCAGCTAGCTGCGTGCGCGGCGTCGCGACGGCGAGCCGCCGCACCGCGGCGTCGACTTTCCTGGTTTCCTCGTGCAGTTGCGTGACGACGGTATCCGGATGCGCCGTCGCGGCCGCAGAATCGCGCGGCGGATTTGCCGCCACGGTCGTCGCCTGCGGGACGTGAATCTCGGGACTCGTGCTCCGCGTGGAGCGACCGATCGCGATACCCACCGCCAGCACCGCCGCGGCAGCCACGCCCACACTCGGCCACAGCCACAGGTGGCGTCGACTCGCCGACGGAGTCACGACCGACGGATTCCCGCGTCGCGCCGCGGCGATTGCGTGCCACATTTCGTCTCGCGGAACGACGCCGGGTGTGTTGTAGTCGCGCGCCGTCTGAATGAGCAGTTCGTCCATTTGATCGTCGTTCATGCGATGTGATCTCCAGCGAAGGCCGCGAGCGCCAGTCTGAGCTTGGCGCGTGCGTCGAACAGTCGAGCTTTCGAGGTGCCCACGGGAATGCCGAGCGCGCCGGCGATCTCCTCGTGGGTGTAGCCCTCGACGTCGTGCATCACGAACACCGGTCGCAGCTTCTCCGACAGCGCGTCGATCGCGGTGTGCAGGCGAGCCTTGAGGTCCCACGTCGGACCCTTGGGCTCGACCGCCAGCGCCGGCGCGTCGTCGATGTTGTCCATGCGGCCGTGAATGCGTTTCACCTTGCGTAGTCCGTTCAGCGCCACCGAGACGGCAATCGTGTGCAGCCAGGTCGCAAGCGAGGAATCGCCGCGGTACTGGTTGAGCCGCTCGAAGACGCGGATGAAGGTTTCCTGAGTGAAGTCCGCCGCCAGATCGCCGTCGCCCGCCATCCGGTACATCAGCCGATAGATCCGATCGACGTGCGCGTCATACAGCTCGCGCTCCGCGTTCGGCTCGCCGGCAAGGCACCGTGTGATGAGGTGTCGGTCGAGAAGGCGTGGATTTTCCGTCACAGCTGAGATAGCGATCGTAGGCCTACGAGGTCCGGAACCGTCTAAGAGACACGGTTCGCACCGGGAGGGTTGGGTTCTGTTCGGTGATCGGCCGCCAGGGCCGCCGCGAACTCATCCACGATCTGCCGCACCGCCTTCACGCGATGAATGCCCCCCACGCTCTTTCCCGCCTGCCAGTATTCCTTGGCCCCGGCCGAGGACAGCGACGACTGTTTGAGCCGCCGCAGCGACGTCAGCGCGTAGTAGGTGCGCATCCAGTGCTTCATCTTCGGATGGCGGAGCATGTACCGGGCGATCGGGCCGGCGCGGGTCCCCAAGTGGCGCACGTAGTCATTGTTGATCACGGCCACCGGAACGCCGGTCAGGCGCTCTGTCAGGACGATGTCCTTCGGGTCGGCGTCGACGATCGCCTGCTTGTAGTCCGGGTGGGCGAGGCACTCGTTCGTCGCGATGAACCGGGTACCCATCTGCACGCCGGCGTAGCCCAGGTCGATCATGCGGCGGAAGGTGCGCGGATCGCCCACGCCCCCGGCGCAGATGATGGGGAGGCCAAACGGCAGCAGCTCATCGTACAGCGTTTCAGGCGACTTGGGCCCGGCGTGGCCGCCCGCCACGTTGTTGACGGCGATGAGGCCATGCACGCCGCCGTCGACGGCTTTGCGCGCCCACTTGGCTTCGGTCACGTCATGATAGACGATCGCGCCGACGGAGGCCGTCCGGTCGACCACCCAGCGCGGGTTGCCGAGTGAGGTGACGAAGAACCGGACGCCTTCTTCGAGCGCGATGTCGATCCATCGCTCGACGCGCTCGCGGTACATCTTCGACGATTGCTCGATGAGCGCGTTCATGCCAAAAGGGCGGGGCGTCAGCTTCTTGATCAGCCGTAAGCCTTCTCGAAAGTCGTGGCCGTAGACGTAGGTCATCGACACGGGCTGCACGATGCCGATGGCGCCGGCGTCCGAGGCGGCGGCGACCAGCTCGGGATTGGAGCACGGGTACATGGCGCCGCAGATGATCGGGAGATCGATCCCGACTTGCCGAGTAAAGGCCGTCTCGTAGCGCAGCGGGCTCATGTTGATAACAATATGCTAAAGAAGATGAGTGGAGTGTCCGTAAGTTCAACTAGTATAATTAATACCAGCGAGATCACAAATATTATCGCCCTGTGTACACGGGGCTTGTCGGCGAGCCGCAGCACCTTGAATGACAACGGGGCGACCCGAATCTCCGGATCGCCCCGTTCAGACTTCCCATGACTCGTTGACTACGCCGAAGCCTACTGCACGTGCACGAGCGACGTGCCGTACTTCGCGTTGATCACGTCGATCAAATGGTTTGCGATCAGCACGTGCGCGGCCGCGGCGGGATGCACGCCGTCCAGCGAGAAAAACTGTCCAAATGGCGCAGTGGTGCTGGTCAGGTTCGGGAACGCCGGAACCGCATTCGCCTTGCGAAGGCTGTCCAATACCGGACTGGCGTCGAAGTATGCGAAGCCGATGCTGTCCGCCTTGGCCTTGATATAGGCGTTGTAGCCGTTGATGGTGTTCGCGACCGTCGCCTGCTCGGTGATGTCGAGAATGCCGGGATCGCCCGGATCAAGCGCGCCGCCGCCGGCCACCTTCTGACAGAAGACGATGCCCGTCGCCGGAGCGGGCCGGGTCTTGTAGGTGGGCAGGGCGTTGAACGCGAGCAACGCACCCGCGTTGGCGCCGGCGCACGTCACCGGATCGATCGTGAGCTTGACCCCCGCAACTTGGTCCGCCGCCGCCTTTGCCGCCGCGTTCTGTTGGAGCACACCAACCTGGAACAGCACCGGTACCTCGGTGACCTGTACTACGCCGATCAGCACACCTTTGAGGCCGGGTGCGCCCGCGACGAGCTGATCGATCATCGCCTTGTAGTTGGTCGTAAAGGTCGGAACCGGTGTCGCGGCGCCAGGCGTGCCGCCAATCGCGGCCGCCAGGATGTCGTTGTTGCCAACCCAGACCGTGGCGAACGTCGGCTTGTTGTCCAGCGCCTTCTGCACCATCGACTCGCCGCCCAGGATGATCTGCACGAGCGGATTCTTGTTCTGCAGCAACGTGTCGGCCGGGTTGCCGATGGCGATCGGATCGAAGGTCGTGATGCCCGGGACGGCGACGTTGTTCAGCGTCGCCGTCGCCGAGGCGGCCGTCCGGAGCGCGCACGAGGTGCTGGTTGACGTGGCGCCACCGACGCGCGCGCCCGTCAGCAAGTTGGCGATCGGCGGCGGGCAGCCCGGCGCGGCGAGCGACGGAATCGCGAACCGCGTGTGCATCTGATTCGCGAGCAGCACCGCGTAACTCTGATGCTGCGTGGAATCGTTGATTCCGCCCGACTGAAAGCCGGCCGTGATGCTGTTTCCGAGCGCCACATAGCTCGTGAAAATCGGGTTGTTCGGCTGCGGTGCGAACAGCGTCGTGTCGCTGTGGCAAGCGGCGACGAACGCGCCAACCGCGCCCAACAGAAGGGCGCCGCGAGCGATAACGTGCGTGCGTGACATCGTCGTTTCCCCTGTGGGTTAGAAGTTGGCCTTGAGCGTGAACGAGACGATGTTCGCCGACAAATCGAACACGCCCGAGTTGAGTTGCGCGGCGGTCTGGCTGGCGTTTATCCGCTCGACGATGCGGCCGCGCGAACCCGACGTGGCCACACGCGCATACGACGCATCGAGCGTCCACATCTTCCACAGTGGAATGCCCGCGCCGATCGTCCAGTAGGTGCGGTCCTGCTCGGGCAACAGCGGCGTCACGGTCTCAGGCGGCGCGGCGCTCGCGACACCGGCGAATCCCGCGCGAAGCTTCCACCCCTCGCTCGGAATCGTGTACTCGGCGCCCAACCGAATGGCGGACGAGTTGTTGTATTGCTCGATCAGCGTGCGGCTCGAGTTGAGAGCCGGACCCTCGAAGTTCACGGGCAAGGCGTCGAAGCGCTTCCAGCCGACGAACGCGTAGTCGCCCTCGAGGAGCCAGTTGCGATACCCCGAGTAGGCAACGCCGGCCTGAAACTGCGCGGGATGCGTGATCTTCGTGTTCGCCTTCTGCGCGACGAGCGCTCCGCCCGACTGGAATTGCGGGCCGACGAGCAAATCGATCGGTGTGCCGGCCGGAATCGTTGTCTGCTGCGTGGGGCCGGGCAGCGTTCCGCCGACGATCAAGCCCGTCTTCACCTGGTCGAAGGTTGCGTCGGCATTGTCGTACTTCAACTCGAGTGGCGAAAGGAACCGCGCACCGACCGACCAATTCGGGTTGATCTGGCCCGATACGCCAAGCTGCACGCCGAAGGCGGTGGCGCTGCCCTTGAGGTGCGCGCGGGCGAACTCAGTCGGTGTCGCGACGCCGATATTCGCGAACGTACCACCGGTTGGCAGCGGCTGCGCCGACAGATCGACGGCCTGGATCAATTCCACCGTCGAATGTCCCCAGATCGGGCCGCCGCCAACGGACCACTTGCTGTTGATCTGCCAGGCGACGTTGGGCTGAATGTAGAACGTCTGCAACGACGCCTTTTCGGCCTCGAACCGTCCCGGGAAATCATTCGCCCACTCCGACGTGAGGCCGTAGGGCACGTACCCTCCGACGCCCCACGCCAAACTACTGCCCGCCTTGTGATAGTTGACGAAGACGTGCGGGACGAACGCCGTCGGCTGGATTGCGTTGAACTTTCGAAGGGTCGTGTCCTGCGTGAACGAGCCCTTGAGCGCGACGAACGCGCCGCCCGCCGTGACGTTCCATCCCGTCAGCGACGTCGCGGCCGCTGGATTCCAGAAGATGGTCGATGCATCGCGACACGGCGATGCCGCAACGGCGAAGGCCCGGCCGATCGCGCACGAGCCGATCTCGTTGAGGCCAAACCCTTGACCGAGCAACGTGGCGGGAACGAGGCACGCCGCCGACGCAAAGAACAACCGTGTGACACGGTGAACCATCATCGCGCTTCCTCCTGATTGTGGCGCAGTCGCCCAATCCGGCGACGGAGCCGGACGTTCGGGAAGCGGGAAATATAGGATGAACCTGCTGCTGTGTCGCTGGTGCGTCACGGTTCGGCTTCGGCCGCACAGTCACCGCGTGCGCCCATACACGCCGCTTACGGCGTGAGCACGAGGCTGGCGTAGAGGCTGAAGCGATGGCGGAGCGGGACGTCGAGCGACTCACCGCCTCCGACGACGGCCCGCGCGGCCGGTGTGCCCACCGCCTGCATTTGCGGGACGTTCACCGTCCACTCGGCGCCGGCGACGCGGTGCCATGTGGCGAATCGCCGATCGGGCTCGGTGGCGCTCCCCTGCCACCAGTACAGCGCGAGCGGATTTTCGATAAGAGAGATTTTATATGCAAATGCTGATGTCCCCGTCGCGACGCCCGTCGGGAGCACCGGCATGGGCACGCGCTGGGTGAGCAGCGCCGGATCGAGAATCGGCGAGACGGAGCCGCCGAGCGCCATGCGCTCGAACGCGGGCGCATCGTCGCTCGTGAAGCCGTAGGTGGCCGCGGCGGCGATGCGTACCGGAACGAAGGTGCTGGCGGTGAACCCGACAGTTGCGACGTTGCGATCGAACCGCGAGTCGAAGCTGCGTCCCTTCGTGATGTTGGCGCTGAACGACTCGGACGTATTCCAGCCGATGCCGCGCTGCGTGTACGAACCGCTGCCCTCGACGATGAACATCGTCCGCGACGTGACGACGCCCGAGACCAGGCGCGACGACGTGGCGAACGCGCGCGCTCGGGCCGTCGAGGCGTCGAACTGCGCTTGTGCATCGAGTCCGACGAGTGCGCCGGCGGTGACCGCATCCAGGTTCGAGGCCGGAGGCGAGCCCGTCTCCGTGCCACTTGGCGACTGCCGCGCGTCGAAGACCTCGGCGCGAATGAATGGTCGCGTTCCCCGCCACGTTGCGTCGAGCGCGGCACCGTGCCACGAGGCGCGATCGCCCACGCCGAACTTTCCAATCAGCTCGCCGCGTCCGATGACGTCGACGTTCGTGATGCCGAGGATGCCGACGGCGCCGTCGGCATCCTTGCTGCCGGTGGGGAACCAGCGCGAAATCCGCGGCCCAAGGCCAAAGGGCCGCGGTCGCGAGACGGCGCCGGAATCGAATGGCGGGCGTGGCTCCGCCGCGATGCGCGCCGCGGGCGCGAGGCGGCGATCGGACGCGACGGTCACCGTATCGATCGCACCCCGCGTGGCAATGCGTCGGAGATCGTAACCGCGCGAATACAGCGAGAGGAACCAGATCGAGCTGTCGGCGGGATTGAATTCGGGCGCAACCGCCGCGCCCGTGACGTGGGTCAAGGTCCGAAATCCGCGGAACGCACCAATTTCGTATGATATGAGATCTGGAATGCCGCTCGAGTCGGACGTCGCGACGATCGTCGTTGGACTCGTCCACGTTCCATCGTAGACGTTTCCATGATGAGTGATGCCGATCGTCTCGGAGTGGTGGTACGTCGTATCGAAGGCGATCAACTCCCAGCGTCCATCGGAGTTGAGCGACACGAGCACGCGGCCGCCGTCCGGCGACACGCGCGGGTGGTAGAAGGTGAATCGCGGTGTTCCCGTGAGTACCACGCGTACGCGCCCGCTCTCGAGATCGACCACCGCGACGTCACACCATCCATGCACACAACGCTCGGCGACGGCGGATCGGCCGTCGGGCATCGGATCCGCGTTTCGGACGGCTGCGCCGTGCGTGATGCGCTTGACTGATTGCTTCGCCGGGTTCCAAATGTAGAGATCGGGACGCGTCGTGCCGTCGCCGATTTGCGTCTCGCGCGATAGCAGGATGCGTCCATCCTTCAGGAAGCGCGGATTGTCGTACGGCGCGCCCGCCCTGGCTTGCAGTGATGCGAGGACGCGCTTCGGCGGAGGATAGATCGTGCGAGCGGGAACGTCTTCGGGATCACGCGCCAGGAGCAGCGAGTCGTGTTTCGCCCGACCCGTGTCCGGTTGCGGCGCCGTGCTCCACACCACGACGCGCGATGGGCGGTTCGGCGCCCGCATGACGAGTGCAACACGTTTGCCGTCGCGTGAGATGGACGGATCGCCCGTCTGCCAGGCGAGGCGCTGCACGACCTCGCCCGTGTCGCCGGGAAACGCGGCGCGAAGGTGGCGCGAGATCTCGAGGGCGTTGCCCGTCAGCTCGGTCGTGAATCGACCATACAGCGCGCGCGGACTCTCGCCGTAAACGCCGATGAATGCGTCGTCGAACGTTCGCAGCTGCCGCGCGCTCATGCGGCGCCATAGTGCGACGAGCGATGAATCGCCTTGCCGCTGCGCCAGCCATTCCAGGAATGCCGAGCCGGCGAGGTATGCGAACTCGCCGCCGTTGAACGAGCCGAATCCGTCGAGCTGTTCGTACCGCGGAAGCGCGCCCTCGAGTGCCCACTGTCGCAGAAACGCGGGTCGCCAGACGCCATGCGGTCGTCCCGAGCCCGTTGCTTTGCCCTCGGCGTAAGTGGCGTATCCCTCGATGACCCACCGCGGCGCGTTGACGGGAATTGGACCGAACTGAATCGGAATCAATCGCGTCAGGAGTCGCGTGCGCGGATTACGCGACGGCCGTGAGAGATGAGCAATGTGCGTGAACTCGTGCGAGAGGAGCGTTTCTCCCCAGCCGCGGAACTCGCCGACGTCTTCGCGGGGATCGGGCGCGACCGCCCAGAGATTGATCACCGGCTCGTCGATGAACGGATACGCGAATCCGTTCGACAGATCGTACGGATCGTCGACCACGACCTGTGTTCGCTTGGGCGGCGCATATCCAACGATCGACTGCACGACATCGTGGATCGCCTCGGCGCGCGTGGCGAGGCTGCGCGTCCACTGCTCGAGATCCGCGGGATAGTGAAACGCGAAGTGGGCCGTCTCGATCGTGCTCCACGGCAGCCAGGTGCGCATCGTGTACTGCGCGCGCGCCGGCAATGAGATTGCCGCCAAAAGAAAAAGGACGGGGAAGCTCCCCGTCCTCGACAAGACACGCATGACGACCGACGCTCCGCGTCGAATCAGGCCGAACTAAACGCGCGACGTGTTCGGCTCGTCGCGGCGATCGCCCAGCCGGTCCATCACCCACGTCGCCGGAATCATGAACAACGGCGTGAGGAAGAAGCCGAGCAGGGTGTTCAACCAGATCAGCGCGATGTAGAAGCATCCGAGAGCGATGCTGACCCAGAGCGTGCCGAGTGGACCGTGTGTTTCCAAGCGAGTGCTCCTGAAGCTCGTCGAACCAGAGAAGACGCAACGCGCCGACCGCAGAACAGTATAGTGGGCTCCGTTCTGCCGTTCCAGTGGACCGACCCGCGCGAATCCCTCGGCTATCTTTCGAGGGTGAGCATTCGGGAAACGTCATCCATTCGTCAATCCGTGCGCGCGGCGTTCAATTCGCATGCACGTGTCGTTCTCGCCGTGTCGGGCGGCCTCGACTCCATGGTCCTGCTCGATGCCGCAGCGCACGCGGTGCCGCGCGACCGCTTGATCGTGGCCACCTTCGATCATGGCACCGGCGTCGCCGCGGCGACGGCGCGCGCCGAAGTGGAGCGCCGATCTGCCTCGCTCGGAATTCAGTTCGAGACCGATCGCGCCGTCGATGCGCTGCGCACCGAGGCCGAGCTGCGCGAGGCGCGCTGGGCCTTTCTGCGTCGCGTCGCGACCGAGCGTGAGGCGGTCGTCAGTACGGCGCACACCGCGGACGATCAGGTCGAAACCGTCCTGATGCGCACCTTGCGCGACGCGGGGGCGCGAGGATTGGCCGGCTTGTTTGCGGCAAGCCCGCATCTGCGCCCGCTGATCAGAACGTCGCGGCGCGAGGTCACGGCGTACGCGCGTGCCGAAGGACTGCAGTGGGTGGAAGATCCGTCGAACATGTCGGCGGACTATTTCCGCAACCGTGTACGACACGATTTACTGCCGGCCATGCGGCGCGCGCGGCCGAACATCGAGCAGGAATTGGTTGGCGTGGCGCGCAAGGCAGCCCGTTGGCGCGCCGACGTCGAAGCGTATGTCGAAGAGCTCGGGATTCGCATGCGGGAGGCGGGCCGTGGCCTCGATATTCCGGCCGCGGCGCTCGAGTCGCGGCGGGAGGTGGAAGTCGCTGTGCTGTGGCCGGCGATTGCGGCGCGCGCCGGAGCGATTCTGGATCGCCGCGGCGTCGAACGACTGGCGGCGTTCACGCGCCTTGGTCGTGTCGGCGCACGAATTCCGCTCGCCGGTGGTTGGGAAGTTGTTCGGTCGCGTGACGCGTTCCAATTGCGGCCGTCGGATATCGAGGCCGTAACGCCGGCGGCGCTCGAGCTGTCCAACCAAACGAACTGGGGCGACTGGTCGTTTCGGCGGCACCCCGACGCTACGGAACGCGATGATTCATGGTCGGCATGGTTGCCCGCCGACGAGCCGTTGGTGGTGCGGCCGTGGCAGGCCGGCGACTCGATGGTCGTTTGCGAAGGTGCGGAGCCGCGAAAGGTGAAACACTATTTGTCGGATGCGGGTGTGACGGGACACCAACGGGCGGGGTGGCCCGTAGTGCTGGCAGGGGATCGCATCGTGTGGATTCCCGGAGTGCGCCGCAGCGAGGCGGCGACCGCACGGCCGGGCCAGCCGGGTTTACCTTTCATCTGTGAATACATCAACCGCTGATCCACGACTGATGGGACGTACGGTTCGCCGTATCGTCTACACGAAAGAACAGATCGCCGAGCGCGTCCGCGAAATGGCCGCGGAGATCACCGGCGCGTATCCGGAAGGCGAGTTGCTGGTGCTCGGGCTGTTGAAGGGAAGTTTTATTTTCTTGAGCGATTTGGTGCGTGAGATCGGTCGGCCGCTGCAGGTCGACTTTCTGGTGGCATCCAGCTACGGGGATTCCACCGTATCCAGCGGGAACGTCCGGTTGTTGTACGATCCGGAGACCGAGCTCGAGGGGAAGCATATTTTGCTCGTTGAGGACATCGTGGACACCGGCCGGACGTTGAGCCGGCTGATGGACCTGTTGCAGGCACGGAAACCGCGTTCGGTGGAGATATGCGCGTTGCTGCATAAGCACATCGCGACCGAGCTCCGGTATCCGACGCGGTTCATCGGGTTCGATGCACCCAACGAGTTCCTGGTGGGGTATGGGTTAGATCACGCCGAGAATTTTCGGCACATTCCGTATATCGCGAGCTTGCAGTAATGCCAGTGCCAATTTCTCCAAAGAACGGCAACAAGAAGGAGTTCAGTTGGGGCCGGTTCTCCAAGACCCTGTCCTTCTGGATTCTCATCCTGCTCATCCCCGTCGTTCTGATTCAGCTTTCGGGCAATCGGGACGGGGCGACGAAGCAGATCACGTACACGCAGTATCGTGACGAGCTCGAGCACGACAACATCGCGAGCGTCACGATCACCGCGGGCAAGCTCGTCACCGGCAAGTTCCGCAATCGCGTGACGGTCGGAACGCAGGGTGAGGCGCGCAACTTCACCGTTCGCCTGCCCGTCGAGAATTCCGAGTCGGAAGTCGCGGCGCTGAACGCCAAGGGTGTGGCGATCGAAGCCAAGGACGCGAACATTTCGTGGCTCGGCACCATTCTGAACTTCGTGCCGTGGCTGCTGCTGATTGGCTTCTATCTCTTCCTGTTCAAGCAAATGCAGGCGGGGGGCAACAAGGCCTTTTCTTTCGGGAAATCGAAAGCGAAGCTGCTCACCGGCGACACGCCAAAGATCACGTTCGCCGACGTAGCGGGCGCCGACGAGGCGAAGCAGGAGCTCCAGGAGATCATCGAGTTCCTGCGCGATCCGCAGAAGTTCACGAAGCTCGGCGGACGATTGCCAAAGGGCGCCTTGCTCGTTGGCCCGCCCGGAACGGGTAAGACGCTCCTCGCGAAGGCGGTGGCCGGCGAAGCCGCGCGACCGTTCTTCTCGATGTCGGGCTCCGACTTCGTCGAGATGTTCGTGGGTGTGGGCGCGAGCCGCGTGCGCGACCTGTTCGAGCAGGGCAAGGCGCATGCGCCTTGCATCATTTTCATCGACGAGATCGACGCGGTCGGCCGCCATCGCGGCGCCGGCCTGGGCGGTGGTCACGACGAGCGTGAGCAAACGCTCAATCAGCTGCTGGTCGAGATGGACGGCTTCGAGTCGAACGACGGCGTCATTCTGATCGCCGCCACGAATCGGCCCGACGTGCTCGATCCCGCGCTGCTCCGGCCTGGCCGCTTCGATCGCCAGATCGTCGTCGACGCGCCCGACCTCAAGGGGCGCGAAGGCATTCTCAAGGTGCACCTGCGCAACAAGCCGATCGCCGACGACGTGGAGATCACGACGCTGGCGCGCGGGACGCCGGGCATGGCGGGCGCCGATCTCGCGAACCTCGTCAACGAAGGCGCGCTGCTCGCCGTCCGTCGCGGTCATGAGAAGATTTACATGGTCGATCTCGAGGACGCGAAAGACAAGGTCATGCTCGGGGCCGAGCGGAAGTCGATGGTGATGAAGGAAGAGGAGCGTCGCCTGACCGCGTATCACGAGGGTGGCCACGCCATCTGCGCCATGCGCGTCGTCGGCAACGATCCGCTGCACAAGGTGACCATCGTACCGCGCGGGCGTGCGCTGGGGCTGGCGTTCACGCTGCCTGAGGATGATCGCGTGTCTGTCACGCGCCAGCAGCTCGAGGCGCGTCTCGTCATGGCGTATGGCGGCCGTACGGCGGAAGAGCTCATCTTCGGCCACGATCGTGTGACGACAGGCGCGGCGAGCGACATTCAGCAGGCGACGTCGATCGCGCGGCGGTACGTCACGCAGTGGGGACTTTCGGACGCAATCGGCCCGATTCTCGTGGGCGACAACGAGCAGGAGCTCTTCCTCGGCCGCGAGATTCAGCATCGCCGAGAAGTGTCGGAGCAGACGGCGCAGATGGTCGACGCTGAAGTGAAGGCGCTGATCAAGCGCACGTACGACATGGCCAAGGCGACGCTGCAGGCGAACATCGACCTGCTGCATAAGGTTGCCGCGGCGCTGCTCGAGCGCGAGACGTTGACGCGCGACGACATCGAAATGCTTTCGCGCGGCGAAACGCTGCCGCCGCGTACGTCGGGCGCGGGTCCGCTTCCGGCGCCTGTCGCGCCGGCGCCGGTGGTCGAGCCACGCCGCAGTCCGCCGCCGCTGCTGGGCGGACCGGAGCCGAGCCCGGCGTAGCGATGGGCGTTGGGCGCTGGGCGATGGGTGTAACTGCAAAGGGCGACGGGGTACTCCGTCGCCCTTTGTCGTTTCGCCCATGCGCCCATGCGCCCATACGCCCGCTATTTTCCCCGCATGCCCTGGCACCACGCGACCGGAGAACTGTCACTCGACAAGCCGCGCATTCTCGGCATCGTCAACGTCACGCCGGACAGCTTCAGCGACGGCGGGCGATTGCGGTCGCTCGACGACGCGTTGCGGCACGTCGATCAGATGGTGAACGAAGGCGCGGACGTCATCGACGTCGGTGGTGAATCCACCCGGCCGCAGGGCGCGATTCCCGTGAACGCCGATGAAGAGTTGCATCGCGTGATGCCGGTGATCGAAGCGGTGCGGCGGGTCCACCCGGCACTGCCTGTGTCGATCGACACCGTGAAGTCCGAAGTGGCGCGCGCGGCGCTCGACGCCGGCGTCTCGATCGTGAACGACGTCTCGGCATTTCGTCTCGATCCCGCCATGGGCGCGTTGTGCGCAGAGCGCGGCGCCGGCGTGGTATTGATGCATTCGCGCGGCGGCGTGTCGGACATGGCGACGTTCACGCACGCAACGTATGGCGACGACGTCGCGGGCGACGTGGTGCGTGAGCTGAGCGCGCGTGTCGCGGAGGCCGTGGGGGCCGGGGTTTCGCGCGACTGCATCGTGCTCGATCCGGGCATTGGATTCTCCAAGCGCGGTGAACATTCTCTCGCGCTGCTGGCGGCGCTCGGCCGCGTGGCATCGTTGGGTTTCCCCGTGCTCGTTGGCGTTTCGCGCAAACGATTCATCGGGGAGCTCACCGGCGTTTCCACTCCGTCGGCGCGCGTTGCGGGCACCGTCGGCGCGAATGTCGCCGCGCTCGAGCGCGGCGCGCGCCTCTTTCGTGTGCACGACGTGAAACCCAATCGCGATGCCCTGGACGTGGCGTGGGCGATCATGGCCAGCGCCGCATGAACGTGTTCGAGCAATTGCAGCTGCTGCATCCCGGTTGGCGCGACGTTCTCGAGGTGGCGATCGTCACCGTCGTGATTTATCGGGTGCTGCTGCTCATCCACCGCACGCGCGCGATGCAGGTGCTGGTGGGCATCATCGTGCTCGCCGTGGCCTATGGCATTGCCTACGTCCTGCGGCTCGGTATGATCGTGTACTTGTTGACACTGATCTTCAGCTACGGCGCCATCGCGCTGCTCGTGGTGTTCGCGCCGGAGTTGCGCGCGGCGCTCGCGCAGATCGGACGTTCGCCGATGTCCCGGCTCTTCGGACACATGCGTGAATCGGAGATCGCCGATCAGGTGGCCGACGCCGTCGGGCGGCTGAGTCGTTCCGGGGTGGGGGCGATCATCGCGATCGAGCGGGAGGTGTCGCTCGAGGAATACGTGCAGTCCGGATCGGAGATGCAGGCGACGGTCTCCGCCGATTTGCTCGCGACGATCTTCACGCCGTACTCCCCGCTGCACGATGGCGCCGTGATCATCCGCGGCGACACGATCGTCGGCGCGGGCTGCATTCTCCCCTTGTCGCAGACGATGGCGCTCGACCGGTCGCTCGGCACGCGCCACCGTGCCGCACTCGGCCTGAGCGAAGAGACGGACGCGCTGGTCATCGTGGTGTCCGAGGAGACGGCGACGATCACCGTCGCGCAGAACGGCCGGCTCGGCCGTGATATGGCGATCGATCAGGTGCGCGAGCTCGTGTCGGGACGAACGCTGCGGCAACTGTCCCGCGATGCCGAAGTTGGCATCTCTTCCTGACGGCACTGCGTCGCGGCTTCGCATGAGCCTGGCGGCGACACAGCGACTCACCGCGTTGACCGCGGCCGCGACACTACTCGCGGTGTACGTCGCGACGCTCGCGCCGAGCGTAACCTTCTGGGACGCGGGCGAATTCATCGCGGCGGCGCATTCGCTGGGCATTCCGCATCCGCCCGGCACGCCGTTGTTCATCGTGCTGCTCAACACGTGGGCGCGGATGTTGGCGCTTCTGCCATACGCCGTCGCGACGAATCTGTTCTCGGCCGTCGCGACGGCGGCGGCGGGTGGCGTCGCCGCGTGGTTCGTCGCGCGCGCGACGGGCTCGCGCACCGCGGGCTTCGCCGCGGCGATCGCCGCCGGCGCGACGTCGTCGATCTGGCAGAACGCCACCGAGACCGAGGTGTACGCGGCGTCACTCGCGCTCGCGATGGTGTCGATCGCCGCGGCGGACGTCGCCGGGCGCACCGGGGATCGCAAGTGGGTCGCGCTGGCCGCGTACTGCCTGGCGCTGGCGCTGCCGCTGCATCTCAGCTCGCTCGTCGCCGCGCCGGTCGTCATCCAGCTCGCGAGCGAGCGCCAGGACGGCGAGCGGGATTGGCGGGCTGGCTGGGTGCTCCTGTCGGTGACCCTCTGCGTCGTCGCCATGAGTAAACTGTCAATTAGTATTTTCATAATTGGGGTGGCGGGGCTCGCCGTGTCGACGACGTTCGCCAACGCCGCCGTTCGCGATACCGTGCGCGAGTGGGTTCCATCGTTCGCCGCCGTGGCGGTGGGGGCTTCCGGACTTGCGTTCCTCCTGCTTCGCGCGCGGCACGATCCCGCGATCAACCAGGGCAACCCGTCGACGTTCGACGCGCTTGCCTACGCGGTTTCGCGGCGGCAATACGCCGTGCAGGGGATGCTTCCGCGGCAGGCGCCGTTCTGGCTGCAGATCGCCAACTGGTTCGAGTACGCGGATTGGCAATTCGGTCTGTCGCTGGCGCCGACCGTGATCCCCAATGCGGCGCGCATTGCCGCGACCGTCGTTTTTGCGTGCCTCGGCGTCGCCGGCAGTCGCTGGCATCGCGCGCGCGACCGTCGGACCTGGCGCGCGACGCTCCTGCTCTTTCTCTGCGGCTCGCTCGGCGTGATCGTCTATCTCAATCTCAAGGCGGGTACATCGTTCGGCTGGCAATTCGTGCCGAACGCCGACAATCACGAGGCGCGCGATCGCGATTACTTCTTCGTGCTTGGCTTCTGGGCGTGGGGATTGTGGGCGGGCGCGGGTGCGGTTGCTCTCGCACGCCGACTGCGGTGGCCGGCGCCGCTGGGCGTTCTCGTCGCGGCGCTTCCCGTCGCGCTCAACTGGAGCGCCGTCTCGCGTCGTTCGATGCCCGAGGCGGCGTTGCCGCGCGCCGTCGCGCTGGCACTGCTCGAGCCGCTCCCGCCACGGTCGGTGCTCTTCGTATCCGGCGACAATGACACCTATCCGCTCTGGTACGCCCAGCAGGTCGAGCACGTGCGACCCGACGTTGTTACCGTGACACTGCCGCTGCTTGGCGCGGGTTGGTACCTCGAGGAGCTGCGCCGCCGGTATGGTCTCATTGGTCCGAGTACCGAGCGCATTGCGGCGATGGCCCGAGGGCAGGGCCGCCCGGTCGCCGCGGCAATCACGGTCGACGCGGCCGAGCGCGAACCGTTGGCGATCAGTTGGACGCTTTTGGGCCATGTGGCAATCGACGCGTCCAGCTTGGACCCTTCAAAACAGCATTTGAAGGTTATGTCGATCGACCTGGCTGCCACGAGACGCGCGGCTCAGTGGGTGGATTCGTTGTTTCACGGGCGCGATGTCCGGCCGTCTACCGATCCGGTGAACGAGTATTTTGTGAACGTCCTTTCCTGTCCGCGCACAGTGCTCGATCCGGCGTCGGCCAAGGTCCAACTCGCTTCCCTTGATTCACTCTGTAACTTACGGTAACTTGGTGTCTTATGCCGTTTTCTGACCTCCCGGAACGGCTTCGAGAGGTGCGCGATCGAATCGAGGCAGCGCGGCGCCGCGGCGGTCACGGCCAAGCCGTCACGATCGTGGCGGTCACCAAGACGCACGGCCCGGATGCCGTTCAGGCGGCGTACGACGCCGGGCTTCGCGACGTCGGGGAGAATCGGGTGCAGGAAGCGCTTCCCAAGATGGATGCGACCACGGCGCCGGTGCGCTGGCATCTCATCGGACATCTGCAGCGGAACAAGGTGAAGGCCCTCCCTCGCTTCGATCTCCTCCATTCGCTGGACAGCGCCCGGTTGGCCGACGCGGTGAACGAGCTGGACGCGCCAAATCACCAGGCCACGGTTGTGCTCGTGCAAGTGAACGTGGCCGGTGAAGAGACCAAGGGCGGTTTCGAGCGTCCCGAGTGGCGTGCCGAAGCGGAACGGATGCGCGGTCTCACCAACGTCACCGTTCGCGGCGTCATGACGATGGCGCCGCTGAACGCCGACGACCGTATCTTGCGAAACGTCTTTGCCGGAACGCGCGAAGCGCGGGACATCTTCCGCGCCGCGGGACATCCGGCCACTGAGTTGTCGATGGGCATGTCGAACGACTACGAGGTCGCGGTCGAGGAAGGCGCGACGCTCATTCGGCTCGGTACGATTCTCTTCGGAGCGAGAGAGGGACCAGAGGTGCCTAACGCATGATGGACGAGACCTTTCATCTCACCCCCCTCGACGTTCGCCGATATGAGTTCGGTAAAGCGTTGCGCGGCTACGATCCCGATCGCGTCGAGCAGTTTCGCGAACAGGTTGCCGAAGAGCTCGAGCGGCTCTCGCGCCTGAATCAGGATCTGGACGCGAAGGCGCGCGGTTTTCACGAACAGCTCCGCGCCTTTCGCGAGCGCGACAAGGCGATCAACGAAGCCCTGGTTTCCGCGCAGCAGCTGCGCGGGGAGATCCGCGAGCAGGCGGACAAGGAGGCGCAGCTCGTGGTCCGCGAAGCGCGCGCCGAGGGCGACCGTTTGATCGACGAAGCGCGTGCCGAAGTGCGGCGGATGGAGGACCAGCTCGCGTCGCTCGATCGCGCGCGCCGCGCCTATCTGGCGCAGATCCGCGCGCTCGTCGAGCGCCAACTCTCGGAGATCACGGCCGCCGAGCAGACGCCTGGCAACGATGCCGCGGTGCGTGATGGAAACGCGCCGGCCTGGATGGGATCGCTCGTCAAGGAATGACGTCGACTGCGTATTCGGTGGGAGCCACGCTCCCGGTCGCACTGCATTCGTCCGCGTCGATCGAGCGGGCCGCTGCCGTCGTGCGTGAACGGTTCGCCCGTCGGCCCGACGCGGCGATCATCCTCGGCACCGGCCTCGGCCGCCTAGCCGCGGACATCGAATCGCAGACGGTGATCGAGTACGGCGACATCCCGGGGTTTCCGCTGTCGACGGTCGAGTCGCACGCCGGCCGGCTCCTCTGCGGAACGCTCGGCGGAAAAACGGTGATCGCCATGCAAGGGCGATTTCACCGGTATGAAGGCTACTCGCTGCAGCAGGTCACGTTTCCGGTGCGCGTGCTGCGCGCGCTTGGGGCGGACACGCTCATGGTGTCGAATGCGTGCGGCGGATTGAATCCGCTGTGGAGCGCGGGCGACGTCATGCTCATCGCCGACCACATCAATCTGTTGGGCGACAGTCCGCTCATCGGCGCGAATGATGACGCGCTCGGGCCTCGGTTTCCCGATCTCTCGGCGCCGTACGATGCGTCGCTGCGCGCACGCGCGCGCGAGGTTGCTGCCGAAAAACAGATCGCGTTGCGCGAAGGCGTGTACGTCGCGGTCGCGGGGCCGAATCTCGAGACGCGCGCCGAGTATCGTTTTCTGCGCGCGATCGGCGCCGACGTGGTGGGAATGTCGACGGTGCCTGAAGTCCTCGTGGCGATTCACGGCGGCATGCGCGTGCTTGGCTTATCGATCATCACCGACATGTGTCTCCCCGACGCGCTCGAGCCGGCGACGCTCGAGCGGATCCTTTCGGTCGCGAATACGGCGGAGCCGAAGTTGACCGAAGTGGTGAAGGGAGTCCTCCACGCTCTATGACCGCGTCGCCAATGACGAAATACCAACCGTTGCCGCCGGAGCGACCGGCCGACGAGGTCGAGCGCGAGCTGCTCGCGCGGTGGGAAGAAGAAGATCTCTTCCACCAGACCCTCGCCGCGCGCGAGGGCGCGCCGAATTTCGTGTTTTTTGAAGGCCCGCCGACCGCGAACGGCAAGCCGGGCATTCATCACGTCTTCTCGCGCACGATCAAGGATCTCTTCTGCCGCCACCGCGCGATGAAGGGCTTTCGCGTCGAGCGAAAGGCGGGGTGGGACACGCATGGCCTGCCGGTGGAGATCGAAG
Organism: Gemmatimonadaceae bacterium; assembly: GCA_035606695.1. NCBI lineage: Bacteria > Pseudomonadati > Gemmatimonadota > Gemmatimonadia > Gemmatimonadales > Gemmatimonadaceae > Gemmatimonadaceae bacterium. The sequence continues at coordinate 30,012 of DATNEW010000041.1, read as the reverse complement.
TCGAAAAGCAGCTCGGCATCAGCGGCAAGCAACAGATCGAAGCGCTCGGCGTCGCCGAGTTCAATCGCCTGTGCCGCGAGAGCGTGTTCAAGTATCGGAGCGATTGGGAGAAGCTGAGCGCGCGCATGGCGTACTGGCTCGACTACGAGCATCCGTACGTCACGTACACGCACGACTATGTCGAGAGCGTGTGGTGGTCGCTCAAGACGCTGTTCGACAAGAATCTCTTGTATCGCGGGCACAAGATTCTGCCGTATTGTCCGCGCTGCGGGACGGCGCTGTCGAGCCACGAAGTCGCCCAAGGGTACGAGGACGTCGAGGACCCGAGCGTTTATATCGCGCTGGAGTTGGGCGGCGACGAGACCGCGCCCATCGCCCGACGCCCATCGCCCATCGCGCGACGCATTCTCGTCTGGACCACCACGCCCTGGACGCTCGTCTCCAACACGGCGCTCGCCGTGCATCCCGATCTCGACTACGTCGAGCTGGTGCGCAAGGAGGGCGAGGATCAGAGAACGCTCATCCTCGCCGAGTCGCGCGTGCAGGCGGTGTTCGGCGGCGACTATGAGAATCGCTGGAATTTCGTTGGCCGGCTCAAAGGGGCCGAATTGGTCGGAACGACCTACAAACGGCCATTGGACTGGCTCGACTATCCCGCGGGCACCAACCACGAGATCATCGTCGGCGAAGACTTCGTCTCGGCGGACGACGGCTCGGGCGTCGTGCACATGTCGCCGGCGTTCGGCGCCGACGACTATGCGGCGGGCCAGCGGCACAATCTCGCGTTTCTGCAGCCGGTCGGCGCGCGCGGTGAATTTCCGTCGTCGATGCCCGTCGTCGGCGGCGAGTTCGTGAAGGATGCCGATCCGCTCATCATCGAAGAGCTCAAACGCCGGGACGTGCTCTTTCGCGCCGGGCGGATCACGCACTCGTATCCGCACTGCTGGCGCTGCGGCACGCCGCTCCTGTATTACGCGCGCTCGTCGTGGTTCATTCGCACGACCGCGATCAAGGACGCCATGCTCGCGCGCAACGCGCGCGTGGATTGGCATTCGCCCGCCATCGGCGAAGGGCGTTTCGGCGAATGGCTCAAGAACAACATCGACTGGGCGATCTCGCGCGACCGATACTGGGGCACGCCGCTGCCGGTGTGGATCTGCGACGGCGACGCGTCGCACGTCGAGTGCGTCGGAAGTTTCGCGGACCTGGCCGACAAGATCGGCGCGCCGCTGCCCACGGACTTCGATCCCCACAAGCACCACGTCGATCGCTATACGTGGAAGTGCCGCGCGAACGGCTGCGGCGGCACGATGCGCCGCGCGGCGGAAGTCATCGACACGTGGTACGACTCCGGCTCCATGTCGTTCGCGCAGTGGCACTATCCATTCGAGAACGCTGATACGATCGCGACACAGTTCCCGGCCGATTTCATCGCCGAAGGCGTCGACCAGACCCGCGGCTGGTTCTATTCGCTGCTCGCGATCGCCACGGCGCTTGGGCCCGCGCTGCCGAACAACAGCGACCGGTCCGGGGCGTCGCCGTATCGCGCCGTCGTCGTCAACGACATGGTGCTCGACGGCGAGGGGCTCAAGATGTCGAAGAGCCGCGGCAACATCGTCGATCCGTGGGCCGCGTTCGAGCGTCACGGCGTGGATGCGGTGCGCCTGTTCCTCATCGCGGCGAGCAATCCCTGGGTGCCGCGGAGCTTCGACGAGAAAGTGCTGGCCGAGCAGGCGGGGCGCTTCGTGCGGACGTTCAAGAACGTGTATAGCGGCATCTTCGCGCAATACGCGAATTTCGGCTGGGCACCCTCGGACGACGATCCGGCGCTGGCCGACCGGCCGGCGATCGACCGCTGGATGATTGCGCGGCTGGCGCATCTCGAACACACGGTCGACGAGGCGTTGGAGCAATACGATGCGACCACGGCCGCGCGGGCGATCATCGAATTCGTCGACGACGATCTCGCCAACTGGTACGTGCGGCTGAATCGCTCGCGCTTCTATGAAGTCGACAGCGACGACAATCGCGCGGCGTTCGCGACGTTGCACGAGGTGCTTGCGTCGGTGTGCCGGCTGCTGGCCCCGTTCGCGCCGTTCGTGAGCGACTGGATCCATCGCGAACTGACCGGCGAGTCGGTGCATCTGGCGCCGTTCGTGGCGCCGCGCCTCGTGGCGGTGGATGCGACGCTCGACGTCGCGATGCAGGCGATTCGGACGCTGGCTCGCCTGGGCCGCGCGGCGCGCGAAGAAATTGGGATCAAGGTGCGGCAGCCGTTATCGCGAATGGTGTGCGTGGCGCCGAACGTCTCCGAGGCCGCTTTGGCCCCGTTCGTGTCCCTGTTGGCCGCGGAACTGAACGTGAAGCAGGTCGAGTTTGCTACGTCGGGTGACGCGCTCGTGACCCTCGAAGCGAAACCGAATTTCCGTTCGCTGGGTAAGAAGTTCGGCAAGCGTACGCCGTTGGCCGCGCAAGCGGTCGCGGCGTTCACGAGCGATGACGTGCGGGCGTTCGAGCGGGGCGAGCCGCTCGTTGTTAGCGTTGAGGGCGAGTCGCACGAGCTTGGGGTTGACGACCTGACGATCATTCGCCGAGCGTCGGGCGCGTTGGCGGTCCAGGAGGACGCGGGATTTTTCGCCGCGATCGATCCAACGATCACGCCGGAATTGAAGAAAGAGGGGTACGCGCGGGAGTTGATTAGCCGGGTACAGCGTATGCGAAAAGAGTCGGGGTACGCGGTCAGCGACCGGATCGTGTTGACCGTGGCGGGCGGCGCGGACGTCAAGGCTGCGATCGACGCACACGGTGCGTGGATCGCGGATGAAGTGCTGGCTACCGAGCTCGTGTTCGCGGGAGATGGGGCGGAGAGTATCACGAACGGCAACGCGATCGATCTCGACGGGATCACGGCCCACGTGGCCATCACCAGGATACAGTAGCAATGCCGACAGCGAACAGCGCCAATAGCGCGAGCGCCAAGAAGCCGAAGGGAATGACCAAGAAGATGCTGCAGCACTTCGAGAAGCGGTTGCTCGAGGAGCGGAAGCGCGTGCTCAAGGAGCTCGGTCGCAACGACGAGGCGTTTGGTGCGACGCCGCAGTCGGCGGACGGTGATCTGAGCAGCTACTCGTTCCATATGGCCGATCAAGGGACCGATGCCATGGAGCGCGAGAAAGCGTTTCTGTTCGCGAGCCAGGAAGGACGATTCCTTTGGCACATCGACGAAGCGCTGCGGCGGTTGATTCGCAATCCGGAAACCTTCGGCCGATGCCATCAGTGCGGCAACGAGATCGCCTTCGAGCGCCTGGATGCGCTTCCGCACGCCCGCTATTGCATCGACTGCAAGCAGCGTGAGGAAGATGCCAAGAAGTAGCAGTGGTATGAGCGGCTTTGGCGGTAACGGCAGTCCGTCGGCGAACGGGGGTTTGTTCTGGCCGGTGCTGGTGCTCGTGACCGCGGTGGATTTTTGTACGAAGGCAGTTGCCGCGTCGCGCCTTCTGCCGCAGGGCCTGCCGCACGCGGTCTATGGGGAGTGGATTCGATTCACGCTGGTGCACAATCCCGGCGCGGCGTTCGGGCTGCACGTGGGGCAGTACTCGCGGTGGATCTTCATGCTGCTGACGATCGTCGCGCTCGTGATCCTCGGCCGGCTCTACGCGTCGACGCGCCCGGGAGATGTCGTGCGCACGCTGTCGCTCGCGCTCGTGTGCGGCGGCGCCGTCGGCAATCTGCTCGATCGCATTCGCTCGCCGTTCGGCGTCGTCGATTTCATCGACATTGGCTTTGGCGATTCGCGCTGGCCGACGTTCAACATCGCCGACATGGCGGTGAGTCTCGGCGCGTTCCTGCTGGCGTGGGTGTTGTGGGGCGAGGACGCCGACACGGACATGGTTCGCGTTCCGGCGCCCGCGACCGTGACGGGCGAGCCGCGGGAGCTCACGTAAGCCAAGGCCTCATGACCAGTCCCGCCATTCGTCAGCCCGGTCGCAGCACGAACGGCCGCGTGTTCTGGTCCGCGGCCGTCCTCGTTCTCGTCCTCGACATCGTTTCAAAGATGCTCGCGGTGCGCCATCTCATGCCGCAGCACATTCCGCACGACATCATCGGCAGCGTCGTGCGCTTCACGCTGGCGTTCAATCCGGGCGCGGCGTTCAGCATGTGGTTGGGCCCACACTCGCGTTACATCTTCGGCGCGTTCGCGGTGATCGCGCTGGTGATACTGTGGCGGCTCTATCGCACGACGCTGCCCGGCGACATGGTGCGCGTGCTCGCGCTCGGGCTGGCGTGGGGCGGTGCGGCGGGTAATCTGCTCGACCGCTTCCGTAACGCCGAGGGTGTGGTCGACTTCATCGATATCGGCGTCGGCACCTGGCGTTTCTGGACGTTCAACGTCGCGGATTCGGCGGTGACGATCGGCGCGTTGCTGCTAGCCTTCGTGCTGTGGCGCGAGGATCGGCGCGAGCTGGCGATGCAGGCCGCGGAAGCGGCGGCGCGGGATTTCGACCCCGGCGAGACGGTTCCGGCGAAAGAGTAGCTTCACCCGCGCGTCGAGAAGAAGATCGGGTCAGGATGACATGGGTGCGAGTATCTTTCCCGCCCCATGCCGACCCATACCCTCGACACGCCTGATGATGCGCCTCGCCTCGACCTGCTGGTCGCCGGCGCGCTCGATCTCTCCCGGAACCAGGCGGCGACGCTCATTGCCGAAGGGCATGTGCTGGTTGACGGCCGGCGGGAGAAATCGGCGTACCGGGCTCGACCAGGAGAAAAAGTAACCGTCAATATCCCGGAACCCAGGGGTATCAAGGTCGAAGGCGAGGACATCCCCATCGACGTCGTCTACGAGGATGACTCCGTCCTGGTCGTCAACAAGGCCGCCGGGATGGTCGTGCATCCGGCGCCCGGCAACTGGTCCGGGACGCTCGTCAACGCGCTCAAAGGGCGCGGCGGCCCGCTTTCCAAGGGTTCCGAGGGCTCCGAGGCTTCCGAGGAAGGACGCGAGGGAATCGTCCATCGCCTGGACAAGGAGACGTCGGGCCTCCTTTTGGTCGCCAAAACCGACCGGGCGCATCGTGTCCTCGGCGCCGCGCTGCAAGCTCGGAAAATCGTGCGGCGGTACGCCGCTCTCTGCTGGGGGCATCTGACCGACGACCGTGTCACGATCGAGAAGCCGGTCGCTCGGGATCCGCGAGACCGAAAGCGCATGGCAATCGTCAGTACCGGACGGTCTGCGAGGACCGATTTGACTCGTCTCGCGCGCTTCGACTCCGCGGATCTGCTTCGGGCACATCTCTTTACGGGACGGACCCACCAGATCCGAGTACATCTCGCTTCGATCGGGCACCCGGTCGTCGGCGACGACACGTACGGCGGAGGTGGAGGGCGAAGGTTGGTAAATCTCCCCTCGCGCCGACACTTCTTACATGCTGCGTGGCTGGTCTTCCGTCATCCTGAAACGGGGGAGACGATCGACCTGCGCGCGCCGCTGCCCGAAGATCTGCACCGCGCCCTCGCGGCCGCCGCCGGCCCCGACGTTTCGATTACCGACCAGCAGCACGCCAACCCGCTCGAGTTCTTTGGATTCTACAACGTCGACACCTGATCTCATTGCTGCTTCCGCGCTGCTCTTTCGCGTGGGGGCGAATTTGTACGGGTGTGACATCAGTGCCGCGCAGGAGATCATTCCGCTGCGACGCATCACGCGCCTTCCCGGCGCGCCGCCGTTCGTGCGCGGGCTGATCAACATGCGCGGCACCATCGTCACGGTGCTGGATCTCGGGATGCGGCTCGATCCATCGCGCGCGCCCATCACCGACGGATCGATTCTGCTGGTGCGGCATCGCGAGCGACTGGTCGGTTTGATCGTGGAGGAAGTCGCGGATGTGCGCGCGCTGGACGTCGAGCCGCGTGAGGAGGGCATTGTGCGCGGCGTGGCGACCGTCGGTGACGCGGGTGCGGAATCCGACGAAGGCGTCGAAGCCGTCGAAGGCGCCGAGGGCAAGGACGGCATGGCGGCCGATTTATCGGATGGCGAGCGACAGGCAGTCGTGCTGCTGGATCTCGAATTCTTATTCAAGCAAGTCCTGCTGTCGTAGGATCGTCGGCGGGAAGACAGGCACTCCAGGGAGGCGTACTTGAGCCACACCGTTCTGATTTGTGACGACGCGATCTTCATGCGCACCATGGTCGGCGACATTCTGCAGCAGGCGGGATTCGAGATCGTGGGCGAGGCCGAGACCGGCGTGCAGGCGGTCGAGAAGTATCAGCAGCTGCGTCCCGACCTCGTGACGATGGACATCGTCATGCCCGACATGGGCGGGATCGACGCGGTGCGCGAGATCTGCAAGCTCGATCCGCAAGCGCGCATTCTGATGTGCAGCGCGATGGGTCAGCAGGCGCTCGTCGTCGAAGCCATTCAAGCCGGCGCGAAGGACTTCGTCGTCAAGCCGTTTCAACCCAGCCGCGTCCTCGAAGCGGTTCAGCGCGTACTCGGCTGAGCGCGGTGCAACGCATTCGCATGCCGGCCGAGGGTGTGACGTCTCGTGGATAACGAGCAGTACGCGGAGCTATTCCTCACCGAGAGCCGCGAGCACATCACCGCGGTGAATCAGGCGCTGCTCGAGCTCGAGCAGGGCGGCGGGGGTGCGTCGGCGACGGCGGCGGTGGGCGCGATCTTCCGCTCCGTCCACACGATCAAGGGCATGGGCGCGACGATGGGCTACGCCATCGTCGCCGAGCTCGCGCACGAGCTCGAGACCGTGCTCGATCGTGTGCGGCGCAACGAGCTCGCGATCGACGGCGACGTGACCGACGTGTTGTTTCGCGCGGCCGACGTCCTCGAGCAAGCGGTCGAAGCCGCGGTCGCCGGACGCGAAGGCGCGGTCGTCACGACAGAGCTCGTCGAGCGACTGCGCGGCATGGTCGAGCACGAGGCGGGCGATGAAGGGTGGACGGTCGACGCGCCGCCGGGCGACGGCACGCTGGTGCGCGTGCGTCTTGCGCCCGACACGCCGCTCAAGGGCGTGCGCGCGTTCATCATCGTGCAGGCGCTCGGGCGCATCGGCGAAGTGACGGGCACCGAGCCGCCGCTCGAGGAAATTCAAATCGACGGCTTCGATGCGGATTTCGCGCTGCGTCTGTTGACGCCGTCGGGCGCCGCCGACATCGATCGTGTCGCGCGCAGCGCCGGCGATGTTACGGACGTGCAGGTCGGAGAGGACGAGGAGCATGCGGCGGCGCAGGCATCCGCGCCCATCGCCGCCGCGCCCCGCTCGCCGACGCCGACGAGTGTCGCCGCCGTGCCGCAGGGCGGGGCAGGTCCAGGTGCAGTTCCAGGTGCGCCTGCAGCGGCGCCGGCGCGGTCGGTGCGCATCGACGTGCGGCGGCTCGACAACTTGATGAATCTCATCGGCGAGCTGGTGATCGCGCGCGGACGCTTGACGCAGCTCGCCGCGGAGATCGGCGATGCCGCGCTCGAGGAGACCGTGTCGCAATCGTCGCGGCTCATCACCGAGCTGCGCGACGAAATCACAGCCAGCCGCATGGTGCCGGTGTCGCACGTCTTCGATCGCTTTCCGCGCGTCGTGCGCGACGCGGCGCGTGCGGTCGGCAAGCAGGTCGAGTTCATCGTCGAGGGCAAGGATATCGAGCTCGATCGCTCGATGCTCGACGAGATCGGCGATTCGATCGTGCATCTGCTGCGCAACTCGATCGATCACGGGCTCGAGATGCCGGCCGTGCGTGAAGCGGCCGGCAAATCGCCTGTGGGCCGACTGACGCTCAGCGCCGTCCGCGATCGCTCGGCGGTCGTGATCAAGGTGAGCGACGACGGCAAAGGCATCGACCGCGACAAGGTCCTGGCGCGCGCGAAGCGCGATGGGCTGGTCGACGAGCACAAGACGGATCTGAGCCCCGACGAGCTGCTGCGACTCATCGCGCGGCCGGGGTTTTCGACGGCGGAGAAGGTCACGGATCTCTCCGGTCGCGGCGTCGGCGTGGATGCGGTGTACACGCGCGTTCGGTCGCTCGGCGGTGCCATGGACATTCGGTCGGTGCAGGGACAAGGCACGACGATGCTCCTGCGTCTGCCGCTCACGCTCGCGATCGTGCGCGCGTTGCTGGCGCGCGTCGCCGACGAGACGTACGCCATTCCACTCGTGCACGTGAACGAGACGATCGAGCTCACAGCCGATGTGGTGCGAACGGTGAAGGGGCGTGAGGTGCTGCTGGCGCGCGACGAAGTGCTGCCGCTGCTTCGTTTGCGTTCGCTCGTCGATTTGCCGGCGTATGAGCCGCGCAGCGACATCGATCTCGAACAGGTCGTGGTGATCGACGTCGGCGATCGTCGGGCGGGGCTCGTGATCGACGAGCTGACGGGCCAGGAAGAGATCGTGGTGAAGCAGTACGATGCCGTGCACGATGGGCCGACGTTCTTCGGCGGTGCCACGCTGCTCGGCGACGGCACGCCGTCGTTGATCGTCGATGTGAGCAGTCTGCTGTGATGCGTGTGCGTGGTGTGGTTACTCCTCTTTGAGGAACTCATGGACGATCTGCGGAGTCTGAAGGCCATTCAGCTCGACGCGCTGCGCGAGGTCGCGAACATCGGCGCTGGTCATGCGGCGACGGCGTTGTCGCAAATGGTCGGTGAAACGATCATGATCAGCGTGCCGACGATCAACGTGTCGCCGCTCGAGGATGTCGGGCCGGAAGTCGCGGCGCCCGACGAGCCCGTGGCGGCGGTGTTGATGCACATGCTCGGGGATCTCACGGGCCGCACGCTGCTCGTCTTTCCGCGGCGCACGGCGCGGCGGCTGGCGGGCATGTTGATGCGCCGCCCGGTCGTCGATCCGGACAGCGACGAGTTTTCGGAGATGGATCAGTCGGCGATCAAGGAAGCCGGCAACATCCTGAGCTCCGCGTACATGAACGCGCTCAGCGATTTCATGGGGATGATGCTCCTGCCGTCGCCGCCGGCGCTGGCGGTGGACATGTCGAACGCGGTGCTGACGACGACCTACTTGCAGTTCGGTTCCGACCGGGACTACGTGTTCTGCGTCGAGAGCGAGTTCTACATGAACGACACCGACGAGAAGCTGCGCGGATTCTTCCTGTTGCTTCCCGATCCCGCCTCGCTGCAGGCCATTCTCAAGGCTGTCCGCGTCGCTTGATCATGGTGCTGACCTCCGAACGCGATCGCGAAGTTCTTCGGTCGTTCGCCCGGCGGATCGATCCGTCGGACGCGGGGGCGCACAACAACCTCGGCGTGCTCTATTACAACAAGGGCCTGTACGCCGAGGCCGTCGCGGCGTTCATGAAGGCGCTGGAGCTCGATCAGAAGATGGAGGTCGCGCAGCGCAACCTCGAAGTCGCGTACTTCAACACCGGTTATTACGATACTAGAATACCAGAACTGAAAGACCGCCTGCGCCTCAAGCCCGACGACCGCGACGCGCGCTGGGAGCTCGGCCGCACGTTCTCGCTGCTCGGCCAGCAGGACGAGGCGGCCGAAGAGTTTCGGTCGCTGCTCCAGTTCAATCCGACCGACGTCGGCGCGCTCCTGCAGCTCGCGCTGGCGGAGAAACTGTCGGGCGACATCGAGCGCGCGCAGTCGTACGTCGAGCGCGCGCTCTCGCTCGATCCCGACAGCTCGCTGCTGCATTTCACGCTCGGCGAAGTGCTGTATCATCGCGGCCTGAACGACGACGCGCTGCGCGCGCTCGAGCGCGCGATCGAGCTCAATCCCGAGAATCACGACGCCTTGTATCTGATGGGCTTCGTGCTCGGCGACATCGGCCGGCACACCGACGCGCAGGCCGTCACGCGGCGCGCGATCAAGCTCAACCCGGCGCTGTCCCGCGCGCACGCCAATCTCGCGATCGATCAACAGCGGCAAGGCGGGATCGCGCGGGATGCCGCGCAGCTGCCCGACGCAAAGCGCGAGCTGCAGGTCAGCGGTGAAAGCCAGCTCGCGCAGTACAATCTCGGCCTCGCGTTCCGCAGCAAGGGCTACTACGCCGAGGCGCTGCGCGAATACGCGAAAGCGTTGGAGCGCGGCGAAGAGCGGGACCTCGTGCTGCAGGCGATGGCCGAAGTGCATTTGCTCATGCGACAGCCGAACGAGGCGCTCGCCGTGTACGAGGAGCTTCTGCACCGGCAGTCGCAGAGCCCCAAGCTGTGGAGCGAGCACGGCGTCGCGCTGCATCAACAAGGCCGCTACGCGGAAGCCGCCGAGAGTTATGCGCGTGCGCTGCATGTCGAGCCGGGGTATGCGATCGCGCAAAACAATTTTGGGGTCGCGCTGTATCACAGCGGCGACGTCGATGGCGCGATCGCGGCATTTCGGCAGGCGCTCGATGGGCAGCCGACGTTCGTGAAGGCGCGCCTCAACCTGGCGCTGCTCCTGTGCCGCGGAAAGCGCTTTCCGCTCGCGCTCGACGCGTATCGCCAGGTGCTCACGACCGAGGCGGAGCATCCCGTCGCGTGGAACGGCATCGGCCTCGTGCTGACGGAGCTGCGCAAGTTCGAGGATGCGCGCAATGCATTCGCCCGCTCGATTCAGGCGCGTCCGGACTTTGCCGAAGCGCATTACAACATGAGCTTCACGCTCTCGAATCTCGGCGACTTCGAGGGCGCGTTGCGTGAGACGAAGCGCGCCTTGGAGCTCGATCCGTACTACGTCGCGCAGAAGTTCGAGCTGGCGATGGACGTCGAGTACGAGGATCCCGATCTCTCGATCCAGCCGGATTTGGGCGGCGAGCGTCCGACCGATACGGCCGTCGCCGATTTCAACTTCGATCCGCAGTCCCTCGACACGCTCTTCACGGAGTTGACGCCGGCGCCGACGCCCGCCACGCCGACGCCTGCACGCAGCACGGAAGCGTCGCCGTTCGCGATGGCGGCCGATTACCTGTCGAAGGGCTTGTACGACCGCGCGTCCGCTGAGATCAATCGCGCGATCGGCCGTGGTCACGCGCGCGCCGATGGCATGGCGTTGCTCGGCGACGTGTTCGCGAAACAAGGATTGTTCGGCGAAGCGCTCGAGCGCTATCGCGAAGCGCTGCGGTTGGATTCCACACGCCGTTCGGCGCGTGTGGGCGAAGCCTGGTCGCTCGTGCGACTCGGACGCGCGCTCGAGGCGCGCCCGATCGCGGAACGTCTGCTCGACGAACACGGTGACGATCCCGACGTGCTCATGCTTGCGGCGACGGCGTGTGCGGAAGCGGGTGATCCCGCCGCGGCGCTGGCGCTGCTCGATGCCGCGCGGCGCGTGGCGCCGATGCGGGCCGACGTGCAGCAAAAGGTGGGCGACATCGCGCGTTCGCTCGGCGACAACGAAGGCGCGATCGCGGCGTACCGTCACGCGCTCGAGCTCGATCAGGATTTCGCCGTCGTGCGCTTCCATCTTGCCAAGCTCCTCGAGGCGAAGGGGAATACGCGCGAAGCTGAGCAGGAGCTCGTCGCGGCGCTCGATGCCGTGCCGACGTACGCTGAAGCCACGCTCGAGCTGGCGGGCCTGCGGCGGCGCATTGGCCGGACGTCGGATGCGCTGTCGCTGTTGATCGATCTCCTGCAGCGCGATCCCTATCATTTCGACGCGTTGATCGGACTCGGCGAGACGCTCTTGACCCTCGGTCGGAAGCGCGATGCGATCCACGCATTCGCGCGCGTGCTGCGGTTCGATCCGACGCACGTTGGCGCGCTGTTTCACGAAGGGACGATTCTCGCCGAGCAGCGCCGGTATCGCGATGCGGTGCAGCGGTGGGAGAAAGTGCTCGCGCTGGCGCCGACGAGCGACTACGCCCGTCGCGCGCGCCGCGAGATTCGCACGGCGAACGACCTGCAACGCGTCTTCGGCGCGCGCGGAGCCGCATAGCCATGGCGATCGAAGGACCGCTCCGCGAGCTCGGCATTCACGACGTCTTCCAGCTTCTGGATTTGAGCCGGAAGACGGGGACGCTGCGCGTCACCTCGGATCTTCGCGAAGACGAAGGCGTCGTGGCGTTCGACAACGGCCGCGTCGTGCAGGCGACCATTCGCAGCAAGCCGGTGACGACCGAAGAGGCGCTGATGCAGGCGGGGCGCGTCAGCGAAGCCGACGTCGCGCGCGCGCGGTCGTGTCAGCAGAACGGCCGCGCGAATCGGGATGTCGTCGATCTGCTCGTCGAGATCGGCGCGATCACGCAGCGCGAGCTCGAGCGGCAGCTTCGGTTGCAGATCGAGAGCGTGGTGTTCGAGCTCATGTCGTGGCGCGAAGGGTTCTTCCGTTTCGACGAGCGTCCACGCGACGAGATCGCGGTGGAAACGCGCATCAGCGTCTCGACGGAGTCGCTGCTCATGGAGGGCGCGCGGCGCATCGACGAATGGTCGCGCATCGACGACGTCATTCCGAATCTCGACGTGGTGCCCGAGCTCGCGCCGGTCGAGAACGATCGCGAAGGCACGATGCTCGATCTCTTGCCGCACGAGTGGCAGGTGCTCACGATGATCGACGGCGAGCGGAATCTGCGAGCGATCGCGGCATCGCTCGGCCGCGACGAATTCGAGATCGCGAAGATCGCGTACGGATTGGCGACGACGGGTGTCGTCGTTGCGGGAGCGGCCAAGTCCACGCGCGCGACACCGGATTCGCCGGTGTACGCCGCCAACGATCCGAGTCTGCCGATGACGACCATTCGCTTCGTCGCGGCGGATCTCACCACGGCGCGCAGCGCGGTCGAGCAACTGCTCAAGATGTCGCCGAGTGGTCCGGTGGCGGCCGATGCGCGCGATGCGCTCGATGCGATCGCCAAGCTCCAACGCGTGCTGGAGGTGCGGCCCAATGGCTGACGACGTCCGGCGGTGGAGCGATGAGCTCGCGCGCGATCCTTCGAGTCTGGTGTTCCTGCAACTCGGCGAAGCGTTGCGCCGGCAGGGACAGCTCGAGGTGGCGCTCAAGATCGCGCTGCGCGGTCTCGATCGGCATCAGATGAACGCCGATGCGCACGATCTCGTGGCGCGGATCGCGGTCGATCGCCGCGACTTCGCGCGCGCCATGGAAGAGTGGGAAACGGTGCTGCGCATCAAGCCGGCGCATCTCGGCGCGATGAAGGGCCTGGGCTATGTCTGTTTCCAGCAGGGCCGCTTCGAGGATGCCGAGCGATTTCTCAGCAAAGCGGCGGCGGGCGGCGCGGGCAGCGATGTGTCGAACGCGCTCGCGACGGTGCGTCGCTCGTCGGGTGGCATGCTCGCTCCGACGCTGCCGTCGGAAGCGCAGGCCGAAGATCCCCAATATCTCTTCGCCGATCTGCTGGTCGACGCGGGACAGACGGCGCTGCTCCTCGATGCGAGCGGCTACGTGATGGCGGGTGTGTATCTCGACGCCGAAGGGACCAACGTCGCGCAGGACGTCGGTGCGCAGCTGAGTGGCATCTCGGACGAAGTGCTGCGGTCGGCGCGGCACCTCGACATCGGCGACTGGAAGGCGATCACGTTCGAGACCCAGGCAGCCGTCGTCGCCATGGCGCCCGGACGCGACAACAGCTTGATGGTCGTGGCCGCCAGTCGCGCGACCCCGCTGGGCTTGCTTCGCCGGCTCCTCGAACGTTGCGCCGACCGGGCCGCCGTGTGGCTCGGCGTCGAGCGGAACGGGGGAGACCGCCAGTGAGCACGCCCTTTAGCGAAATGCTCGATTCTCTGACGCGGCAGCGTGGCGTACGGGCGAGCTTGATCGTCTCCGAGAGTGACGGACTCGTCGTCGATTCGAACCTGCGATTCGGCCAGGACGGCGAGCGGGTCGCCGCCCTGGCGGCCTCCATGTACCGGAAAGCCCGGTTGTCGGCGCGCGCCGCACGACTGGGCGCGGTTGCGTTCCTGCAGCTCGATGCCGAGCGCGGACGGATCTGCGCCGTCGGTGGCCGTAGTGACCTCGTGATCGTGGTCGTTGCGGATGCGGCAGCGAACGTCGGTCTCATCCGCATGGAATTGCTGAAGGCGCTGGAGACGCTCGAATGAACATCGCCGCGGTCGAAGCGTGGGTCGAAGCACCGCTCCGGCGGTTCGTGGACGATGCGCGCGCGCGTCTCGCCTTGTTGCTGCATCCCTCCGGCCAGGTCATGGCCCAGGCGGGATTCACGCGCGAGGTCGACGTGATGACGGCGTGCGCGCTCGCGGCCGCGTCGCACGCGACGGCGGGCGAGCTCGGACGTCGCGTCGACGGCAAACCATTTCGCGGTCTTCACTATGCCGGCCCGGACAAGCAACTCTACATGGCGGCGATCGAAACGACACGCGGCGCGTACGTTTGTCTGACGGTGTTCGACTCGGCGAGCTCGCTTGGGCTCGTGCGGATTTACTTCGACGACTTGCAGCGCGAGTTGTCCGCGGCGGCGCCGGCGAGCGAGCCGGTGGCCGCGCCCGCGCTCGCGGTCGATTTCGAAGCGGATTTGAATCGCAATCTCGCGGCGCTGTTCGGGCGCGAAGAGCCGAGCGTCACGAAGCGGCCCGGCGGGGTGCCGCTGTCATGAGTCTCGTCAACTACGCGACGCGCGAGATCACGTGCAAGATCGTCTACTACGGGCCGGGGCGGTCCGGGAAGACGACGAATCTGCATTACATCTACGGCCAGGTGCCGGACGACCGCAAAGGCAAGATGGTGTCGCTGGCGACGCAGACGGATCGCACGCTCTTCTTTGATTTTCTGCCTCTCGACTTGGGGATGATCTCCGGGTTCACGACGAAGTTTCAGCTCTACACGGTGCCTGGACAGGTCTATTATCAAACGACGCGAAAGTTGGTGCTGCAAGGCGCCGACGGCGTGGTGTTCGTGGCCGACAGCCAGTCGCGCCAGCTCGACGAGAACGTGGAGAGCTTCCAGGATCTCCATGCGAACCTCGCCGATCAGGGCGTGGAAGCCCGCAGTGTTCCGCTGGTGATTCAGTACAACAAGCAGGATTTACCGCCGGAGCTGATCCTGAGCACGAACGAATTGTCGGATGCGCTGAACTTTCGGGGGGTGCCCGAGTTCTCGGCCGATGCGCTGCACGGCCCGGGTGTGTTCGAGACGCTGAAGTCGATCTCGGAGCTGGTGCTCAAGCGGCTCGCCGGCAACGGCGCGACGAGATAGGCGCCCATGCAGATCGACTCCAAACTTCGCTTCGACAATTTCGTCGTCGGCTCGGCGAATCGCCTGGCTGTCGCGGCGGCGCGCGCCGTGGCGGATGCGCCGGGCGCCGTGTACAACCCGCTGTTCATGTACAGCTCGTCGGGGCTTGGCAAGACGCATTTGATGAGCGCGATCGGCAACCACGTCGTCGCGAAGCGTGGTGCGGTCGTCGAGCTGGTGACGCTCGACGATTTCGTCGAGGAGCTGCACGCGGCGGTCGCGGCGGGCGACACCGAGCGTTTCAAGGAGAAGTATCTCAAGGTCGGGCTGCTGCTGATCGACGATATGCAGTTCCTGACCGGCCACAAGGAGACGCAGAACGAGCTGCTGCGCATCTTCAACGCGCTCCAGGCGGACGGCCGTCAGATCGTGATGACGAGCGACCGCCCGCCCACGGACATCGCCGACGTCGATGAGCGTTTGCTCACGCGGCTGTCGGGCGGATTAATCGTGGACATGGGAACGCCTGATTATGAAACTCGAATGGCGATTCTCAAGGCGAAGTGCGAGGAGCGCGGCGTGCGCTTCAAGGCCGGCGTGACCGAAGAGGTCGGGCGCATCGAGTTCAAGAACGTGCGCGAGCTACAGGGCGCGCTCAACCGATTGATCGCGTTCCAGACGCTCGGCGGAGAGCAGATCGCGCCCGAACAGGTGCTGAGCATTCTCGGGGACCTCGCGGATCAGCGCGCGCGAAGCGCGCCGCCGCGACTGAGCGGCGAATTCGCGACTTTCCTCACGGACATCGCGTCGGTGGTGTCGCAGCACGTCGAGCAGTGGAAGGCGCGCTTGAGCGAGGGCATCGACTACTGGCGCGGCGAAGGGTTCAAGACGGGGCCTCTCGAGCGCGCGCTGAGCGACCCGGCGCCTCCGCCGAGCGTCGAGACGTTGCTGCGCGAGTTCGAGGCGACAGTGTCGAAGCTGCGCGAGCTCGAGAAGCAGATCGTGCGCATCGACGCCACGCTCGCGTCGCACGACGTCCTTCGCGATCCCGATCGACTGAGCGAAGCCGAGCAACTGCTCGAGCGCGCGCAGCGCACGTCGGCGCCGCCTCCGGGGCCATCGGCCGCATTCACACGCGGCGGCTTCGAAGTCGGGCTGAGCAATCAGCTCGCGGTGAAGGCGGCCGATGCGATCGTCGGTGTGCCGGGCAGCCGCTACAATCCGCTCTTCGTGCATGGGCCGAGCGGCGTGGGCAAGACGCACTTGTTGAACGCGATCGGGAACGGCCTCGTGCAAGCGACGGGCGGCGCCATCGCATGCGTGCCGGCGCAATTGTTCGTGGACGAGTTGATCGCCGCGCTCCAGGAAGGCACGGTGGATCGCTGGCGCACGCGCTATCGCGCGGCCTCGGCGCTGCTGCTCGACGACGTGCAATTCGTCGCCGGCAAGGAGCGGACGCAGGAAGAGCTCTTCCACGTGTTCAATGCGTTGTACGCGGACGGGAAGCAACTGGTGATCGCGAGCGATCGACCGCCGCGTGAGCTGTCGGGTCTCGAGGAGCGGCTGCGTTCGCGCTTCGAGGGCGGCCTCGTCGTCCAGATGCAGTCGCCCGATCGCGCGCTCCGCGAGCGGCTGTATGCTCGCTTCATGCGCGACCTGGGCGTCGATCCGACGCCGGAGATCCTGTCGTATCTCGCCGAACGGCCGGTGGCGAGCGTGCGCGAGATCATTGGAACGGCGAATCGCATTCTCGCGTCGGCCGAAGTGGCGGCGGTGCCCGTGACGATCGGCTTCATTCGCGCGCAGCTCGAGCCGGATGACAGCGAAGCCTCGCGCACGGCGGCGCTCAAGAGCGCGGCGGATACGTTCTTCCTCGACCGCGAAAAGATCGTGTGGCAGTGGCCCGATGCGTCGGCCCGTCTCATCGAGGAATTCCGCTAATGGCCATTCGCGGAAGTCTGAAAGAGGCCAGCCTGCCTGACGTCTTGCAGCTCCTGTCGATGGGCAAGAAGACGGGCTGCCTGAGCGTCACGCATCGAAACAGCTTCGGCTACATCTACTTCGACAAGGGCCGCATCTGCTACGCGTCGATCGTGAATCGGCGCGACCGCCTGGGCGACATGCTGATCAAGATCGGCTCGGTGACGCAGGCGCAGATCGATGCCGCGGTCGCGCTGCAGGACAAGCGGCGCGACAAGCGGCTGGGCGAGCTGCTGGTGGAGCAGGGCGTGATCACCCTACAGGATCTGCACGATGCGATCGAAGTGCAGATCCAGGAAGCGGTGTACTTCCTGTTCACGTGGAATCAAGGCACGTTCAATTTCGAGGCGGACGTGCTGCCCGATCCGCACGATCACGTCGTCTCGATCAATCCCGAGTCGCTGCTGCTCGAGGGCGCGCGGCGCGTGGACGAATGGAGTCTCGTCGAGAAGAAGATTCCGTCGTTCGATCTGGTCTTCGAGACGGACCGGACGAAGGTGCTGACGAGCGAGATCGAACTCACCGAAGACCAGCGGGCGGTGCTCGAGCTCGTGGACGGCACGCGCGACGTGCAGGCGATCATCGACGCGTCGGGCCTGGTCGAGTTCGAGGTCGGCAAGGTGCTGTACGGCCTCGTGAACGCCGGATTCATTCACCGCATCGGCAAGACGACCGCGGTGCCCGTGGTGCTGAACGAAGGGCGCGCCGACGAGCACCGCAATCTCGGCATCGCCTTTTATAAAACTGGCATGCTCGACGAGTCCATCCGCGAGTTTCGCCGGGTGCTGGAGCTGCGCACGGGCGACGGAACGGCGCGCTTCTTCATCGGGCTCGTTCACGCGCGCCAGCAGAAATGGGAGGACGCGATCGCCGCGTTCGCCGAAGCGGCGGCGCAACCCGGCGCCAAGATGGCCGTGTTTCACAATCTCGCATACGCGTACGAGCAGCAGAATCGCTTCGCGGAGGCGCGGGTGGCGCTGGACGAAGCGGTCCGTCGCGGCGGGTCGACCGACGCGCGCGTGCAGACGTCCCTGGGCGTGGTCAGTCTGCTGGACGGCGACCTGGCCGCAGCGGACTCGGCATTATCGGCGGCCCGGCCTTTATTCGGGAAGCGGCCGCCCACCGGGGCCTGGTTTCACTATATGTCGCTGACCGCCGCACTGCTCGGCGACGTTTCACGCGCCGCGTCGATACTGAATGAGGGGGGCCAGGCGTATCCGCACGCGGCGGTGCTTCTGAACAACCTGGCCGCGGTCCTGGAGCGTGCGGGCGATTACGAAACCGCACGCGCCACGGCGGAGCACGGGATTCAGGAAGACCCCGGGGTGGGGCAATCGCACAAGAATCTCGGCGACCTGTATTATCGCGCGGGACGGTACGACGACGCGCTCGAGGCGTATTCGCGCGCGACGAAGGCCAATCCCGCGCTGGGCGCCGACGTCTATTTGAAGCTTGGTAACATCCGGCTACGCCGACAGGAACGTGATGAAGCGCTGCGGTGTTGGGAGCGGGCTCTCGAGCTCGATCCCGACAACGCCATCGTGCGCACGAACCTGGAATCCGTTCGACAGGTGTTTTGATGGTGGAACAGCAGTCCCCGGGTGACTTCACGGAGTTGACCCGGAAGATTTCGTCGGAGCGCGGTTTCGGCTGCGCGAGCTACAAGGAAAAATGTCTGCGGCGCCGCATCGCGGTTCGGATGCGCGCGCGGGGTGTCCATACGTATACCGACTACGCGCGTATTCTCGACGACGACGCGGGTGAGTACGATCGCCTGCTCGACGCGTTGACGATCAACGTCACGAAGCTCTTCCGTAACTGGGAGGTCTACGCGTCGTTGGCGGCGAACGTCGTGCCGGCGCTGTGGCATCGCGAGACGTCGCACATTCGGGTCTGGAGCGCCGGTTGTTCGTCGGGCGATGAACCGTATTCACTCGCGATTCTGTTCCATCGCTACGCGGCGACGCACGGCATGCTCGCGCAATTGTCGCGCGTGCAGGTCGTGGGCACCGACATCGACCGGCAGGTCCTGGCGGCGGCGGCGCGAGGACAGTTCGAGGAGGGCGATTTCGCCGACACGCCGGACGACTTGCGCTCGCGCTACTTCTCGCCCGAGGCGCCGCATACCGTCTCGCCGGCCATTCGCCCGCTGGTGCAGTTCGAGCGGCGCGATTTGTTGAGCGACCCCGCGCCGTCGGGGCAGTTCGACATGGTCGTGTGCCGCAACGTGCTCATCTACTTCGATCGCGACACGCAGGAGCGCCTGTTCGACAAGTTTCACGCGGCGCTCAGGCCGGATGGATTTCTCGTGCTCGGAAAGGTCGAGACGCTGCTGGGCGCGGCCCGCACGAAGTTCGCCCCCGTCGACGCGCGCGAGCGCATCTTCCGCCGGCTATGAGGAAACTCATATGAATGGCAACGGCGAAATCCGGGTCAAGGTCGCCGACTACGCCGTCACGGCGGACGGGACGATCTCGACGATCGGCCTGGGCTCATGCGTGGCGATCATGCTGTACGATGCCTCGACCCACGTCGGCGGCATGGCGCACGTGCTGTTGCCGAGCGAGACGATGTCGCGCGATCGCTCGAACCCGGCCAAGTTCCCCCGCACCGCCATTCCGTTGCTGCTCGATGAAATGCGGCGGCTCGGCGCAAGTCTCCAACGCGTGCGCGCCAAGATCGTCGGCGGCGCGAGCATGTTCGGGAATCTCTTGCCGCCCGGCGGGATCAATATCGGCGAGCGGAACATCGTCGCCGTGCGCGACGCGTTGTCGGACGCCAATGTACCCATTATCGCCGAGGATACGGGGAGCGACTATGGCCGGAGTGTCTTTTTTCATGTGTGTGACGGTCGTGTCGAAGTTCGGTCCTTGAGGAAAGGATCGCGTGTCCTCTAGCCGAGCGGGCAAGCCGCGCGTGCTCATCGTCGACGACAGCGCATTCATGCGCCGCATGGTGTCGGAGATCATCGACGACTCCGGCGAATTCATCGTCGCCGGTACCGCACGCAACGGCTTCGATGCTCTGAAGCAGATTCACGCGCTCGATCCGGACGTCGTGACGCTCGACGTCGACATGCCGGAGCTCGACGGCCTGGCCGCGCTCGGCTACATCATGAGCGAAACGCCGCGGCCGGTGGTGATGCTGAGCGCGGGCACGACACACAGCGGCCAGGAAGCGACCCTGCGGTCGCTCGAGCTCGGGGCGGTCGACTTCGTATTGAAGCCGTCGGGCTCGATCAGCCTCGACGTGGCGTCGATCTCGAAGCGTCTGCTCGACGCGCTTCGCGCCGCCGTCGCGGCGAATCCGTCCGGCTTGCGCATGCTTCAGCGCACGGCGGCGCCGGACACGACGAGCGGGTCGGTGACGACGTCGCGCGCGACGAGCGCCGTGGTCATCGCCGCATCGACCGGCGGACCGCGCGCGCTGGCCGCCATCGTGCCGCGTTTGCCGCGCAACCTTCCCGCCGCGGTGCTCATCGTGCAGCACATGCCGGCGGGATTCACGCGAAGTCTCGCGAACCGGCTCGATGGCATGAGCCCTCTTCCGATCAGCGAAGCTGAAGACGGTGAGCCGATCGTGCATTCGCGGGGGTACGTGGCGCCGGGTGGATTCCACATGACGGTCGTCGACGAGGGCGCGGGACCGGCGATCAAGCTCGATTCGACACCGTCGATCTGGGGCGTGCGTCCGGCGGCGGACAAGCTGTTTCGCTCGGCGGCGCAGGTATTCGGGCCCTCGACGGTTGCGGTCGTGCTCACCGGCATGGGCCGCGACGGCGCTGAAGGCACGCGCGTCATTCGCGACGGCGGCGGCCGCGCGCTGCTGCAGGACCGCGAAACGGCCACCATTTTCGGCATGCCGCAGGCGGCGCTGCAGCAGGCCGGGGCCGATCGCGTGGCGCCGCTCAACGACATCGGTGGGCAGATCGCCGAACTGGTCGAGGCGGTGCGTCATGTTTCGTGACGGCACCGCGCGCCTTCTCGTCTTTCGCGTGGGATCCGAGCACTTCGGCCTGCCCCTCAGTGCGGTGGACGAGGTCATCGAAGCGCCGGCAATCCAGCCGCTGCCCGATGCATCGGCCACCCAGCTGGGACTCGCGACGCTGCGCGACGAGGTGATCACCGTCTACGGCGCGGCTCAGGTGCTCCGCGCGCGTGCCGACACTTTGGACAGCGGTCAGGGCGGCACGCTCCTCCTGTTTCAGCGCGAGGCGAGGCGTGTGGGGTTGGCAGTCGACGACGTGCACGACGCGATCACCGTTGCCGAGGACGAGCTGCGCGCGATCCCGGGGGCGGATGCATCGGATCGCACGCTGCTCGGAGTCGTACGACGCAACGCGGATCTGATCGCGGTACTGGACGTGGATGCGGTGCTCGACCTGGCAATGGCCGTCGCGACCGACGGAGGGGACAGATCATGAAGACCGACATGGTGAAGCTCGTGACGTTTCAGCTCGGCCTCGATCTGTTTGCGGCCGACGTGTTTTCCGTTGAGCGCGTCCTGCGCTACACGTCGCCGAGTGCGGTGCCGGACGTCCCTGAGTGGATCGAGGGTGTGATCGAGCATCGCGGCCAGGTCATTCCGGTCGTCGACATGCGCCGCCGCATCGGTCTCGGCGATTTCGAGATCACGCCGGACACGCGTGTGTTGGTGCTGACCACCGCCGACGGTTGGGTTGGTGCGATCGTCGACGCGGTTCACGAAGTGGCGTCGATTCCCGCGACGAGCGTGACGCAGCCGCCGGCGCTGTTTCGCGGCCTGTCCGCGGAATTCGTGCGCGGCATCGCGAAGGTCCGCGATCAGTTGATCGTCGTGCTGGACGTCGATCGCGTGCTGACGAGCGCGGCGCGCATCGCGTTCGATCGCGCGTCCGGAGCCGGCGAACAGTCGCTGCCCGCGGTGCCCGCGGCACCCGCGGTCGCGGCGCGTGCCTGACCGTTCGGCTGACGAGCTTCGCGAACGCCGTAACGCGCTCGAAGCGCGATTGACCGCGCCGAGCGCGGCGAACGAGTTGGATGCGCTGAAGAACGACATTGCGACATTGTTCAAGCGCGTCGAGCAGGAGCTCGCCGAGCTCACGACGCTCAAGGACGACGTGCTCGCGCTCGTCGAGAAGTGGAAGGGTCTCAAGAACGGAACGGCGCGACCGTCGTTCGTGCCGCAGTTCTCGGGGGAAAAGCCGTCGGTGCACGCCGATCACATCGGCGCGTCGACGTTCATCGAGAAGGGCTGGGGCAAGATCTCCGCGGGCGACTATGAGGGCGCCGAGCAGGTGTTGGCGAAGGCGCTGCAGCTGTCGCCGAACGATCCGCAGGCCGAATCGCTGCTCGGCTGGGCGTTGATGCTGCAGGACAAGTTCGACGACGCGCTGCTGAATTTTCAGAAGGTGCTGGTGCGTGAGCCGCAGAACGCGGTGGCGCGCATCAACGTGGGCTACATTTGCCTGAAGAAGCGGATCTTCGGCGAGGCGATCGAGCATCTGTCGCGCGCCATTCGGCTGGACAACGACAAGAAGGCCACGCTCTACGCGCACTTCTATCTGGGGCTGGTGTATCTCGAGCGTGACATGTTCGAGGACGCGCAGACGTTTTTTCAGAAAACGCTTGCGCTCGGTCCGAACCTGATCGAGGCGTATTACGAGCTGGGGCGCGCGTATTGGTTCAATGGGCAGCGCGACGAGGCGATCGACACCTGGAAGGCGGGCTTCGCGGCCAACAAGTTCAATCCGTGGGGAAAACGCTGCGCGGACGTGCTGAAGACGGTGGAGGAAGGCGGGGAACCGTAGGCGGTAGGCGCTGGGCGTTGGGCGATGGGCGGTTGCTCCGTCGCACAATTTTGCTCGCCTCTTGGCTGTTCACGCCCGTCGTCCACCGCCCAACGCCCACCGCCCATCTCCCAGCGCAGGACGCGCCGCAGCGCGTCGATCGCGGGCGATTCACCGCGGTCTATTATCCGAGCGACGCGACGCTCGTGCAGTCGCTGCTCGACTACGCCGTCCGCACCGACACGTTTCCCGGACTCCCACGGCCCACGCAGCGCGTGCTGCTCGCCGTCGCGCCCGATCTCAAACGGTTTCGCGAATGGGCGGGGCCGTCGGCGCCGGAATGGGGCGCCGCGATCACGTTTCCCGAATCGCGCCGCATCGTGATGCAAGGCCGCGCCGCGGGCAACGCGGCCGGCGATCCGCGCGAGATTCTCCGCCACGAACTGGCGCATCTCGCGCTGCACGAGGATCTCGACGACTTGCCGCCGCGGTGGTTCGACGAAGGGTACGCCAGTTTCGCCGCGCACGAGTGGCGTCGCGAGGACGCACTGTCGGCGAACGTGGCGCTGGCGCTCAAAGGCGTGCCGACGTTCGAGGAGCTCGATGCGGATTTCGGCGCCGGTGCGACGACCGCGGAGAACGCGTATGCGCTGGCGTATCGCGCGGTGGTCGATCTCGCGGCGCTCGACACCGCGCGCGGCCTGGCGCGGTTGTTCGAGAACTGGAAAGTCCAGCGGAACCTCGATCGCGCCATTCGCGCGTCGTACGGCATGACGCTCGCCGGATTCGAGAAGGATTGGCAGGCGCGCACGCGGCGGCGGTATGGCGCGCTCGCGCTGGCGAGCGATCTGACGCTGGGCGGACTCGTGATGTTGGTGATCGTGCTGCCGCTCTACTTCGCGCGGCGCCGGCGGGAGAAGGAGCGCATGGCGGCGCTCCTTGCCGCGGACGAGGCCGCCGAGCGTGCGGCACGGCAGAGCGTGCTGGACATTCTCCTGGCTGGGGACGAAGGGCCGGATTTCAGGGACAAAAGGTCCGAAGCGGAGACGTCTTAATCCGGCGTTAATCTCGGATACATCGTGACGTAACTGCGCGTCAGCACGTTGCTTGACACTGTTCCCGAGAAGGTCTACACTACTTCCCCTATGGTCGAGAGCGAGACGCCGCCTCGTACACGAGGCTTGATGTGGTGGGGGATCGCGGTCGTGGTCCTCCTGGCCGGGTTTGCGGACCTGGCGCGCGGCGGGGAAACGATCGCTCCGATCTTGTTGACCGTCGGATATTGCGTGCTCGTTCCGCTTGCGATTTTGAAGTAGAGTCGGACACCGATCCCGGCGACCTGTGGGGCGAATAGCTCAGTTGGTTAGAGCACCTGCCTTACACGCAGGGGGTCGGGGGTTCGAGTCCCTCTTCGCCCATGGAGGGGCTACTAGCGAACGTGACGAGCCGCGCGCATTACAGTGCAGGGCTCGCCCTACAATTCGCGAACCCAAGTCGAAGCCACGGGGTATTTTGTTCAACGTTTGGGAGGTAGAAACCGTGAAGGCATTCACTCGCCGTGCGGCGTTGGCCGCCGGCTTTGTCGCGCTTCCGCTCGCCGGTGCACCGTTGCTCGGCCAAGCGGGGCAGCAGCAGCGCGGCGGACCGCCGGTGCAGGACACCCCGTACATTCTCGTCACGACGTTCCACAGCACGGACCGGCAGCTCGGCGTGCAGATGGGCGACGAGTTTCGGCGCCGCCTGATTTCGGAGCATGCAGCGAAGGAGCTGTATGTCATTCCGCAGCAGAACATCAAGAACACGCTCGAGGCCTCGGGCTATCGCGCGGACTCGGCGCTGAGCGCGTCGGACCTCATGGAGCTCGCCAAGACGCTCCGCGGCGATCAGGTCATCGATGGCACCGCAAATAAGGTTGGTGCAGGCATTCAGGTCGATGCGCGCGTGCTCATGCGGAGCGGCCAGCAGACCGTCGCGCAGCCGCTGCCGCGCATCAACGCCAAGGACGTCGGCGATGCGGTGAAGCAGCTGGAGCAAAAGCTGACGGACGCCCAGAAGTCGTTCCCGGCGTATCGCACGTGCACGAACGATCTCCGCGCGGCGAAGTATTCCGACGCGATCGCCGATGCGCGAAAGGGTCTGGCGCTCTACCCGCAGTCGGTGCTCGCGCAGCAGTGCATTCTGCTCGCGTACACGAACCAGACGCCCAAGGCGTCGCCTGACTCGATCATCGCCGTCGCGACCGCCATCCGGAACGTCGACTCCACCGCGATGGTCGCGCTGGCCAACCTGGCCGACGCGTACATGGCGAAGCACGACACCGCGAACGCGATCAACACGTACCTCTCGATCTACCGTCTCGATCCGTCGAACACGAACACCGTGACGACGATCATCGAAGTGCTCGCGAACTCCGGCGCGCCCGACAAGGCGATTCCGATCATCGATACGCTCATTCAGCAGAACCCCGGCGACGTGGGCATGCTGAAGACGAAATGGCTGCTCCAGCTGCGCGCGAAGCAGTACAAGGCCGCGCTCGCGACGGGCGCCGAGTACGTGAAGGCCGACACGTCGAAGGCAGATCTCGATTACTTCCAGCGCTCGATCGCCGCGGCCGGTCTCGACAGCAACGTCGCGATGCAGCAGCAGCTCATCGCGCAGGCGATGCAGAAGTTCGGCAACAAGGTGCCGATCGATTTCCCGCTGCTCGCCGCGCAAGGTTATTACAAGGCCGGACAGCTGCAGCAAGCGCTCGCCATGGCCCGCCGCGCCACCGAGATCGATCCGAAGAACACCGGCGCGTGGCAGTTCATCATCTCCATTCAGAGCCAGATGAGCCAGCCGGACAGCGCGCTGGCCTCGGCACAGAAGGCGATTGCCGCCGGCGTGCCGAAAGACACGTTGGGTGCATCGCTGCTCGCGATCGCCGCACCGGCCCTGAAGAAGGCGCAGGAAACAAAGACGCGCGCGGACTTCCAGGCGGCGCTGCAGGCGTTCCAGACGGTCGATCAGATCGCGCCGTCGCCGCAGAGCTCATTCTACATCGGTGTCGCGGCGTACAGCATCGCCGGTGACGCGCTGCAGAACGTTCAGAAGATTTATAAGAACACGAAAGAGAAGGCGACCACCTGCTCCGAGATCAAGGTCGCGGAAGACAATCTCGCGATCGCGCAGGAAGCGTTGCCGAAGGGTGGACGCGCCGACCCGCAGACGGCAGGGCAGCTGCTCCAGTCGCTGCCGCAGTACAGCGAGTTCGCGACGCAGGTCAAGAACGCGCTCCACTGCAAGTAAGCGTTTGCTGATACACAAGAAAGGGCTGCCACACGGCAGCCCTTTCTTGTTGACCGGGCATCCTTCGCTTCGCTCAGGATGACAGCATCACGCCTCTTCCCCCGGCAAATGCGCGACGTGCACCCAGAGATCGCGCGACCGTGCGCGATAGGTGAGCCGTGTCGCGTTCGACATCTCGCCATCGACGTTGACGGCGATCGGATCGCGTCCGTCGATCGTCACCCATTTGAGCTGTACGTAGCGCACGCCATCGAGACCAACGTGCTCGCCGCGCTTCACCTTGAGCACCGTGCGCGCGAACTCGCCGCGTGACATGCCCTCGACGATGCAGAGATCGAGCAGTCCGTCGGTCGCCGACGCCATCGGCGTGACCATCGTTCCGCCGCCGGTCGACCGCGTGAGTCCCACGGCGAACATGAGAAACTCGCCGTCGTATGAGAACCCGTCGCCCTCGAACCGCGCGTACGACGCGCTGAATCCCGCGAACTTCCGCATGCCGCTGATCGCGTACGCGACGGGCCCGAGCGACTCCTTGATCTCCGACGGAGTCTCGGCCGTTGCTTCGGCGCCGACGCCGCCCGTCGAGACATTCAGAAAACGCCGTCCGTTCAGCGATGCGGTGTCGAGTCGCGTGGGCTTGCGTTGCAGGATAACATCCATGGCATGATCGGCGTCGGCCGGAATCCCAACCTGCCGCGCGAAATCATTCGCGGTCCCCAACGGAATGATGCCGAGCGGGACGTCGTATCCGTCCAGGCCGTTCACGACTTCGTTGACGGTGCCGTCGCCACCCGCCGCCGCGACCACGTCGACGCCACGGCGCGCGGCATCGGAGGCGATCGCCGCGGCTTCGCCGGTCTCGAATGTTGCGTGCGGCTCGACGAAGTGCCCCTTATCCCGGACCCAGTTGATCAGATGACGAACATCGGGACGGTCCGCTCGCCCGCCGTGCACGATCAGCGCGATATGCTTGGAGTTCATGCCGATCGATAGCGCATATCACGCGCCTGTGCTCGTCACCGAGGTGATCGAGCTGCTTCGCCGCGGGCGCCGCATCCTCGACGGCACACTGGGCGGCGGCGGCCATTCGCTGGCGCTCCTGGACGCGGGCGTCGAACAGATCGTCGGCGTGGACCGCGATCCCGAGGCACTCGCCGCCGCTGCGACGCGCCTGCACGACTACGCGGAAGCCGGCCGGTTCTCGGCGCTCGAGTCGAACTATGCCCGCGTTGCGGAACTGCCAGCACTCGAAGGCATGACCTTCGACGGAGTTCTCCTGGACCTCGGCGTGTCGTCGCATCAGTTCGACGCCGAGACCCGCGGATTTACGTTCAGGCCCGGCGCACGTCTCGACATGCGAATGGGCAGCGACGCCGCGGCCACGGCCGCCGATCTGTTGAACGATGAGACCGAACAGACTCTGGCCGGCGTATTTCGCGACTATGGTGACGAGCGCCACGCCGTTCGCCTGGCGCGCGAAATCGTGCGCCGCCGCGCGACGCGTCAGTTCGAGACGAGCGACGATCTCGTGGGCGCCATTCGCGCGGTGCTCGGTCCGCGAAGCGGCGCGCCGGAGTTTGCACGATTGTTTCAGGCGGTGCGCATTGCGGTGAACGATGAGCTGCCCGGGCTGGAGCGTGCCTTACCGGCGCTGCGCGACAGGTTGTCGCCCGGCGGAATCCTCGCCGTGATCACATATCATTCCGGCGAAGATCGAATTGTGAAGAACTTTTTTCGCGAGTGGTCGAGCGACTGTATCTGCCCGCCGAAGCATCCCATCTGCACGTGCCGCGGCCGCGCGCTCGGCGAGACGCTGACGAAGCGCGGGCTCACGGCCTCCGAGGACGAAATCATTCGCAACGCACGCGCACGCAGCGCTAAACTTCGCGCATGGCGCCGAAGCGCGGAGTAGCGAAGCGAAGCGCGGGGAAGGGATCGGGCGGTCCGTCGACGCGAGGCATGCTCGCGCTCGTGCTGATCGGTTTCGTCGCGGTGTCGACCGTCGTCATACTGCGCAGAGTGATCGGCGTGAAGCAGCAGACGGAAATTCGCAAGCTCGAGCAGAAGCGTGACGCCCTGGAAGCCGACCGTATTCGGCTGGATGGCGAGATTCGCGACGCATCGAGCCGGCAAGTTCTCGAGCCGATCGCCGAGCAACGTTTGAACATGCACATCGCGACGCCGCAGGAGCAGGTGATCCTCGCCCCGCCACCGCAGCGCCGTTCCACTTCTACGCCGCATGATTCGCTCTAGACGAATCGGTCTCGCACATCTCGCGCTCGCGATCTTCGCCGTTGCCTGCCTCGTGAAGGCGGCGAACGTGCAGCTCGTGCAGGGCAAGGCGTGGCGGCAGCGCGCCGAACGGCAGCAGACCACCGACCGCACCGTGCCCGCGCCGCGCGGCGAGATTCTGGACGCGACGCACCGCGTGCTGGCGCAGAGCCGGGAGATGGTGCGCCTGGAAGTCGCGCCGCGCGAAGTCAGCGAGCCCGCCAAACTCCGCGCGGCGCTCGCCTCGCTCGGCGTCGATGCGCAAACGATCGCGCGCGCGGTCGACACGTCGTCGAAGTATTTGACGATCCCGGGACGCTTCCTGGCCGTCGATGCGTCGACCGCGATGCAGCTCCGCGGCGTGCACAGCTTCGCGACGATCGCGCGGTCGTACGCCGTGTCGCAGGGCGCGCAGGGAATTCTTGGCCACGTCGACGCGGACAACAAGCCGATCGACGGTCTCGAGCTCGCGCTCGACACGCTGCTGCGCGGCACGCCCGGCGCGGCGACGATCGTGCGCGATTCGCGCGGCCAGGGTCGTGAGTCGCCGGTCACGCCGGGTACGGCGCCGGTGAAGGGAAATAGTATCGTTTTGACAATAAATGCGGATCTGCAGGAGATCGCCGAGAAGTCGCTGGCCGACGCGGTGGCGCGGATGGGGGCGGAGGGTGGCGACATCGTCGTGCTCGATCCGCACACCGGCGACATTCTCGCGATGGCCAGCCGGCGCCTGGATCCGCGGCAAACGTCGGCAACGGTGATCACCGAACCGTTCGAGCCGGGGTCGACGTTCAAGCCGTTCATCGCGGCGGGGTTGATCGAGCGGCATCGCGTGACCGATCGCGACTCGGTCGACACGGGCAATGGCGTCCTCGTGGTGCCCGGCCGCTCGAATCCCATTCGTGACGACCATCTCGTTGGCCGCGCGCCGTTATCCGACGTGCTGCGCTGGTCGAGCAACATCGGCATCGTGAAGTTCGCGTCGCGCTTGAGCGGCAGCGAAGAGTACGAAACCATTCGCGATTTCGGCTTCGGCGTGCCGACCGGTCTGCCATTTCCGACGGAGTCGGGCGGCATTCTGCGCTCGCCGAAAAGCTGGTCGAGCCAGTCGCCGCTTTCGATGGCGATGGGCTATGAGGTTTCCGTGACGCCGCTGCAACTCGCGGCCGCGTACTCGACGTTCGCGAACGGCGGCTTGCTCGTCCAGCCCGCGCTCGTCAAGGAAGTGATCGGGCCCGACGGTTCGGTTCGTTACAAGCACCAGCCGCGCATCGTCCGGCGCGTCGTCTCGCAGGCGACGGCCGACAAGGTGCGGCACATGCTGCTCGACGTCGTCGACGAAGGCACCGCGCTGCAAGCGGCGGTCGACAATTTTTCGCTCGCCGGAAAAACGGGAACGCCGCGCAGTACCGTGAAGGGGCGGTACGTCGCCGGCCGATACAATCCGAACTTCGTCGGCATTTTCCCCGCGGACAATCCGCAGTACGTCATCGTGGTGAAGATGACCGCGCCGCAGAGCTCGATCTATGCGGCACAGACGGCGGCGCCCGTGAGCAAGGCGATTCTCGAGGCGGCGGTCGCCGCGCAGAACGCCGCGCTCGATCGCGGGAAGCTGGCGGGAAGCGTG